>JAHIPE010000023.1 GCA_018894655.1 Actinomycetota bacterium | reverse complement strand
TCTCAGGCGCGGATCCGAGTGGCCTAAGAGACCGCCCTCAAGCCCAAACACGATTTGAGCCGCGTCTCTCAGGCGCGGATCCGAGTGGCCTAAGAGACCGCCCTCAAGCCCAAACACGATTTGAGCCGCGTCTCTCAGGCGCGGATCCGAGTGGCCTAAGAGACCGCCCTCAAGCTTCAGTCGACGGACTTGCCCCAAATCCGCCGGTCATGCGGGGGGTGTTACGCCGCATGCCCGCCGCGCACCGGCAGGCCAGTCCAATGGCGTTGCTTATTGACTCGCCCTCCGAGCTTCCATGGGCGACTATCACCGGCGCCTTCACCCCCAGGAGCATGGCGCCGCCGTAGCTCGAGTGCCTGTACCGCCGCTCGAGCCCCTTGAGCGACGGGGCCAGTAGGGCCAGGGCCAGGCGCGTCGCCCACCCCCTCGATAGGACCTCCTTCAGCGCCGAGAAAACCTCCCCCACGGCGCCCTCGGCGGTCTTGAGCACGATGTTTCCCACGAACCCGTCGGTCACCAGGACATCCACAACACCTCGGGGGATGTCCCTTCCCTCTACGTTTCCCTCGAACCGGACGCTCCCACGCCGGCCGAGTTCCTCCAGCATCGCCGCCGCCTCCACGGTAACGCTGTTTCCCTTCCCTTTCTCCTCCCCATTGCTCAAGATGCCGACCCGGGGCCGGTCCAGGCCCAGGTACGTCCGAACGCAGTCAGAGCCCATCAAGGCAAACTGCGCAAGCTGGCCGGCCTTGCAATCCACGTTGGCCCCGGCGTCAACCATGACGCAGTAGCCGTCCCCGACGGGGAGGAAGGCGGCCAGCGCGGGTCGGTCGATCCCCTCGGCACGATCCAGGACAAGCCAGGAGGCAACCACCGCGGCCCCGGTGTTTCCCGCGGTAACCAGCGCGTCCGCCTCCCCCGACGCTAGAAGCCGGGTGGACACCTTGATGGACGAATCCCTCTTGCGCCGCAGCGCCAGCGCCGGCGCCTCGTCCATCTCCACCACCTGGGACGCTTCCCTGACCTCGAGGACGCCGTTCTCCCCGGGGGATATCCCCCGGGACTCCAGCTGGGCGTTGATATCCCGGCTGTGCCCCACCAGGAGTATCCGCTCCGGTCCGTCCTCGCGGCCCGCGGCCTCTATTGCTCCCCGGACGATCTCCGAGGGGGCCTTATCCCCACCCATCGCGTCCAACGCGATTCTTACGCCCATTGCGCTTTCCCTTTCTCTAAAACACGGCATTCTATAGCGGCGTGCGCCCCCGGGAGATCCATCGCTGCCGGGGAGTGTGCCTTCTCTCCGGGGCATCCGCCCTCCTCCAGCTCCTCCAACAACCCGGTGTGATAGCATCCCTCCTCAAACGCCGCGCTTCCGAGGAGCGCCTCGAGCATCGGCAGGTTCGTTTCGACCCCCCCAATGTGTGTCTCGCCCAGTGCCCTTCGCAGGCGGATGAGCGCCTCGGCGCGGTTCGGTGCCCATACGATCACCTTTGCCAGCAGGGGGTCGTAGAAGTGGGGGACCGGGCATCCCTGGCGCAGGTGGGTGTCGACCCTTACGCCGGGGCCGCCGGGAAGCCTGAGCTCCCCCACCTCGGTCCTTCCCCTCAGAACGCCCCCCATCCCAACCTTCCCCCCAGCGGGGGGAAGGGGCGGAGGGGAAGGATGCTGTGAATTACAGATACTGAGGCCGGGATGCTCCGCGGATATACGCGCCTGGATCGCGTGGCCGCAATCTCGCTCCCGTGACCCGGTGGCCGCGCCGGTAGCCCCCCGCCTGCCGGGCCTTTCCAGGGCGGAGCCACTCGCCAGCC
Source organism: Actinomycetota bacterium (assembly GCA_018894655.1). Lineage (GTDB taxonomy): Bacteria > Actinomycetota > Geothermincolia > Fen-727 > Anoxymicrobiaceae > JAHIPE01. The sequence goes on along the minus strand of JAHIPE010000023.1, from coordinate 8,966 downwards.
GTATCTGCTCCCAAACCAGGTCCAGGCCGGTCAGCACCTCGGTCACCGTATGCTCCACCTGGATACGGGGGTTCAGCTCAATAAAGAAGTAATCGTCGCCTTTGACCAGGAACTCCACCGTCCCCGCGGTGGAGAACCCGGAAGCCCTTGATAGGCAAACGGCGTCATCGACAAGCCGGCCCTCCATCGCCCGGTCCAACCGGGGCGGTGGCGCCTCCTCGATCATCTTTTGCCTGCGCCTCTGGACCGAGCAGTCTCTCAGGCCGATCGCTCGGGTGTCGCCTTCACGGTCCGCCAGCACCTGGACCTCGATATGGCGCGGCCGCTCGAGGCAGTGCTCCAGGAAAGACCGGCCGGACTCGAGCGACGCCCGCACCTCCCGCTCCTCCAGGAGTCCCCGGAGGCCATCCTCGTCCGCTGCCAGGCGAATCCCCCGCCCGCCTCCTCCACAGCGCGGCTTCAACACCAGGGGGTAGCCCACATCCCTCGCCTTTCGCAGTGCTTCAGGCCGGGATAAAGGACCACTGGCCGCCGGTAGCACCGGGACCCCGCAGCCCACCGCCACCTTTCTCATCCGGCACTTGTCTCCCGCCAGCAAGAGAGCATCGGCGGATGGGCCGATGAAAGATAGCCCATGCGCCGAGCATATCTCCGCGAAACGGGCATCCTCGGCCAGGAAACCGTAACCGGGATGGACCGCGTCGGCCCCCAGTTCCAGCGCGGCGCAGACGATGTTGGCCACGTTCATGTAGCTGTCGCGCGCGCCGGCTTCCCCCACGCAACACGCCCGGTCCGCCTGCTGTACGTGGAGTGAGCCCTCATCGGCCCTCGAGTAGACCGCTACGGTCCCTATGCCTTTCTCCTGACACGTCCTCATGACGCGGAGCGCGATCTCTCCACGGTTGGCGACCAGCATCGTACCAAACGGTGACATGGGAACTCCTTCCTGATTACACCGGGTCCGTCTCCTCGCACACAAGCAGTGTCTGCCCGAACTCGACCATCCCTCCGTCCTCGGCCTCGATGCCGATAACAATCCCACGGACATCGGATATCACCTCGCTTATCACCTTCAGGGTCTCGAGCAGGCCGACCACCTGGCCCGGTTCGATCACCTGCCCCACCTCCACGAAAGGCGTCATGCCGGGGCTGGGCGAGCGGAAGAAGATGCCCACCCCCGGTGCCTGGACGGTCACGAGACCGGTGGACACCGGGTCGCCCTCGACGTCCCCTTCACCCGCGAGCCTACCGTCCGGCCGTCCCCCATCCCGCGAGTCAGGCTCCCGCGGGCCGGCGTCCCTCTTCAGCGCCAGCCTGCGGCAGCCATCATCCACGGTAACCTCGGTGAGCCGGTTCTCGTCCATGATGCGCACCAGGCCCTCGAGCTCCGAGATCGGGAGCCCGGCCCCCCGGTTGAAGAGCCTCCTGGCAGGCCGACGCCTAGCCAAGGGTCTCACCTTCGTGCGTTTCCTCCCGGCCGATAAGCTCACTTATCCCCCGCATCACCGTCTGCGTCATCCTCTCTCGCCGCCGGTAACTCCCGGTCGCCGCCGGTCGACCGTCGCCCGGGCACTCGCCCGCCTCGGTATCCTCCGGCAGAATCGGGGAACCGAATCTGACCGTTATCCGTTTGGGCCTGAAGGCCCCCCACCTCGGTCCTCCCCCTGAACCCCCCATCCCAACCTTCCCCCCAGCGGGGGGAAGGGGCAGATGGGGGAGGATGCCGGAGATTATGTCTTCCAGTACCCCGGCGGTCCCAATCACCGCCACCGGCACAACCGGGCTACCGGTGACGACCGACAGCCAGGCGGTTCCGGCCTCGCCTTCTCCGAGCGACCCCCGCCCGCGCTTTCCCTCGGGGAATATGCCCAGGACCTCCCCGCCGTCCAGGAGACGGCGCGCCGTTCTCAGGGCACCGCGATCCGCCGTTCCCCTCGCCACCGGAAAGCCGCCCAGGCTACCCAGCAAGGCGCCGAGCGGCCTGGAGGAGAAGAGCTCCTCCTTGGCCATGAAGTGAACCCTCCTGGGGCAACCGACCCCCACAACCGGCGGGTCCAGCAAGCTGCTGTGGTTGCTGGCCAGGATCACCGGCCCTCTCCCCGGGACGTTCTCGCGCCCTTCCACCTCCAGGCGGAAGACCGTGAGCAGCACCAAGGCGACCAGGAAGCGGGCGGCCCGGTACCAGGCCCTCCCCAGGGCATCGACAACAGGCGATCGGGACGCGCCCGCACCTTCGCGTTCAACCGAAACGGCCACCTACCCCACCTCCCCGAATACCCCGACCCGCGAGTACTTGCCGATTCGGGCCTCCACCAGTCCGTCGATATCGGCGCCCAGGATTTCCCCCAGGTGCAGGGCAACGTGGTCACGGAGGGCGGCGGCCGCGGCGACCGGGTCCTGGTGGGCGCCACCGGGAGGTTCGGGGACCACCGCGTCTATCAGGCCGATCTCCAGCAGTTCCGGTGCGGTCAGCTTCAGCGCGCGGGCCGCCTGACCGGCCTTCGACGAGTCCCTCCAGAGTATTGCGGCACAGCCCTCGGGTGAGATAACCGAGAACGTCGAGTTCTCCATCATCAGGACCGTATCCGCGACGGCAAGCGACAGGGCGCCGCCGCTCCCCCCCTCGCCGATCACCACCGACAGCACCGGGGTCCCCAGCAAAACCATCTCCCTCAGGTTCTCCGCTATCGCCAGCGCCTGCCCCCTCTCCTCGGCGCCCACGCCGGGGTAGGCGCCGGGGGTATCTATCATCGTCACCACCGGGAGGTTGAACTTCTCCGCGAGCTTCATCAACCGGAGGGACTTCCTGATCCCCTCCGGATGGGGCATCCCGTCGTTGGTGGCCCTTCCATCGGCGGGGAAACCCCCGCGCCCGCCGCGGTTGTGCCCGATCAGCACCAGCGGTACCCCGTCAAGCCGGGCGAAGCCGCCAACTATCGCTCCATCATCCCCGTACAGCCGGTCACCCCTTAGCTCGAGGAAATCGTCAAATATCTCCTCCACATAGAACAGGAAGCGTGGCCGCGCCCGGTGCCTGGCCATCTTGACCACGTCCCAGGGATCGGTACCGGAAGCGCCGGCGGCCTCCGGTCCGCCCCTACCGGGCGTGCCGCGCCGGGGGACCGGTGCGCAACCCGCCCCATGCTTCGCCTTCTCCCGTTCGCCGGTGAGGAACCGAACGGTGCTTATCAACTGCCGGCGGAGTTCCCCGCGGTGCACTACCGCGTCCACCATTCCCCGCTTGAGGCAGAACTCGGCCGACTGGAACCCCTCTGGAAGCCGCTGCCGAACCGTCTGCTCGATGACCCGCGGCCCGGCGAAGCCTACCAGGGCCCCCCTCTCCGCCAGGATGATGTCGGCCAGCGTCGCGAAGCTTGCCGCCACCCCGCCGGTTGTGGGGTGGGTGAGCACGGAGATGAACGGCACGCCGCTATCCGATAGCTTTCCCACCGCCGCGGCGGTCTTCACCATCTGCATCAGGGATATCATCCCCTCCTGCATGCGCGCGCCCCCCGAGGCGCAGAAGACAACCAGGGGAATCCTCTTTTCCGCCGCCTCGAGAGCGGACCGGGAGATCGCCTCCCCGACCACCGACCCCATGCTTCCCCCCATGAAGGCGAAGTCCATGACCGCCGCTACGACGGGAATGCCCCCCAACCGTGCATGTCCCCTGATAACCGCCTCGTCGAGGCCGCTCCTGTCGCCGCTTGCCTCCAGGCGCTCCCCGTAGCCGCGGGAGTCCTCGAACGAGAGGGGGTCCGCGGGAAGAAGCCGGGTGGTTTCCGGCACGAAGCTGCCACGGTCGAACACCATCTCTACTCGCCGCCTGGCGCCGACCATGAGATGGTGGTCGCAGTACGGACAGACCCGGTCGTTCTCCTCCAGGTCGCGGGAGAAGATGAGGCGCTCACAGCCGTCGCACCTGGACCATAGCCCCCGGGCAACATCGGTATTCTTCCGTCCCGGCAGCCGTACCGGTGTTCTTGCTCTCAAACCCGCCTTGCCCTTTCTTTTCTCTCCGGCATCTTTCATCCCCGATGTCCCCCCTCGGCAGGTTAAGAACCTGCCCTCAAGCCCAAACACGATTTGAGCCGCGTCTCTCAGGCGCGGATCCTCAAGTTGTTGCTGGTCCCCGGGTTGAGAACCTCAAGCTGTCGGGGCGGTGATCACCAGCGAGGCGCAATGACCCCCAAACCCCTGGGAGTTGGACATCGCAACCCGCACCTGCGACCGGCGGGCCTCGTTGGGCACGTAGTCCAGGTCGCAGCTCTCGTCAGGAAACTCGTAGTTGATGGTGGGCGGTATGACACCCTCCTCCAGGGCCAGGAGGCAGGCTATCGCCTCCAGCCCCCCCGCCGCGCCCAGGCAGTGGCCGGTCATGGACTTGGTGGAGCTGACTGGCACACGGTAGGCCTGCTCCCCGAAGACCCGCTTGACCGCCAGGGTCTCCACCGGGTCGTTCAACTGTGTAGAGGTGCCGTGGGCGTTGATATAGTCGACGTCCTCGGGCATGATGCCCGCCTGGTCCAACGCCGCCTCCATTGCCCTTACCAGGCCGTCTCCGTCGGGGGCCAGGCCCGCTATGTGGGTGGCCTCACCGGCCATACCGTACCCGGTGACCTCCCCGTAGATATGCGCCCCGCGGGCAACCGCCCTTTCCCGTTCCTCCAGGATGACGATACCGGCTCCTTCCCCGATGACGAAGCCGTCTCGCTCCCGGTCAAACGGCCGGCTGGCCGCGGCGGGAGCGTCGTTCCTCTTTGACAGAGCGCCCATCGCACAGAAGCCCGCCACTGCCAGGGACGAGACCGAGGCCTCGGCCCCACCGGCTATCATGACGCCGGCGTCGCCGCGCCTTATGATCTCGCAGGCGTCACCGATACCGTGGCTCCCCGCGGCGCAGGCGGTGACCACTGTCGTGCAGGGGCCCTTTGCACCGGTGACTATGGACACCTGGGCGCTGGCCATGTTGGGGATCATCATCGGTATGGTGAGGGGGCTTACCCCCGCCGGCCCCTTCTCCAGAAGATTCTTGTACTGTTTTTCAAACGTAGATAGGCCACCTATGCCTGTGGCAACCAGCACCCCGAACTCAGGGCCCAAGCCGGCCGTATCCAGGCCCGCGTCCTGGAGCGCCATGCGTGAGGCAGCGACCGCGAACTGGCAGAAACGGTCCATGCGGCGGGCCTCTTTGCGGTCAATAAACCGGAGGGGGTCGAACTCCTTCACCTCCCCGGCGATACGGGATGGGAGGCCCGAGGGGTCGAACCCGGAGATGCGCGTCACCCCCGGCGTACCGGCCTTGAGCCCTTCCCAGTACTCCTCTCTTCCCGTCCCGATGGGCGTGACGGCACCGATTCCGGTTATGACAACCCTGCGATGCCCCACTTTAGTCTCCCTCACCTATCGCGGATTCTCCGTCGCCGGTTCCACCACTGGTGCAACCGTCCGTCTCGCCCCAACGTAGCACCATTGCCCCCCAGGTGAGCCCGGCCCCGAAGCTTGCCAGTACCGCCAGGTCGCCCGCCGCGAGCATACCTCGCTCCTCGGCGTCAACCAGAGCCAGCGGTATCGAGGCGGACGAGGTGTTGCCGTACTCCCCGATGTTCACCGCGGTCTTCTCCATTGGAAACCCCACCCGGCCGCACAGCGACTTGATGATCCTCAGGTTCGCCTGGTGGGGTATCAGGCAATCGACCTCGTCCAGGGTGCATCCCGCGTCCTTGAGCGCCCGCGTCACCGACTCAGCCATGTTCCTTACCGCGAGGGTGAATATCTCGCGGCCATTCATCTTGAGGGTGTGCAGCCCGTCCTCCACGGTCCTGGCGCTCGCCGGGTGCAGCGAGCCGCCCCCCGGTATCTTCAACAGGTCCGCCGCGCCGCCGTCAGATCCCAGGTGTACCGACAGGATGCCGGACCCCGGGGAGGCGGGCTTCACTATCACCGCGCCGGCCCCGTCCCCGAAGAGGACGCAGGTGCCGCGGTCGCTCCAGTCCGTCACCCGGCTCAAGACCTCGACCCCCACCACCATCGCGCAGGAGAAGTTGCCGTAGGCGACCATGTGGCCCGCCACCGACAGCGCGTACAGGAAGCCGGTGCAGCCCGCCGACAGGTCGAAGCAGGCGGCATGGGGGGCGCCGATTTTCTCCTGAAGGAGGCAAGCGGTAGAGGGGGCCGGCATGTCACCGGTCACGGTGGCCACGATTATCAACTCGAGATCCACGGGTTTCATCCCGGCTTTCCCCAGCGCGTCGCGCGCCGCCCTCACCCCCAGGTGGGACGCCGCGATTCCCTCCGGAGCGATTCGCCTTTCACGTATGCCGGTCCTCTTCACTATCCACTCGTCACTGGTCTCCACCATGCGCTCCAACTCGGCGTTGGTGAGAATATCGTCGGGGACCGCGGCCCCCGCCGCTACAACCCCCGCGGGCATGCCGGGGGTACTCACGCCGTCCATCACCGGCGGCGCGGCCGTTACCTTACGCGTGGCCATCTCTAGCGGCCTCAACTCACATCACCAGCCCTCCGCTGACGCTCAACACCGTACCCGTCGTGTACGTCGCGTCGGAAGCCAGGAACAGGGCGGCCTGCGCCACCTCCCGGCGGGTTCCCACCCTCCCCAGAGGAATCATTTCCTTAACACGGTCCAGCCCATCTCCCCCATCGGTCATCTCTGTGTCTATGTAGCCAGGGCTGATTGCGTTGACCAGGATGTTGCGCGAGCTGTACTCGCGGGCAACCGTCCTGGTGAGCCCTATGAGGCCCGCCTTAGCCGCCGAGTAGTTGGCCTGTCCGGGATTCCCCAGTTGGCCCACCACCGAGGTCATGTTGATAATCCTGCCCCACCGCCGCCTCATCATCGCCGGCAGAACCGCCTTGATGCAGTTGAAGGCACCGGTGAGGTTCACCTTCACGACCCTGTCCCAGCTCTCGGTGCTCATTCGGGGCAGGAGCCCGTCCTCTACGACCCCCGCGTTGTTCACCAGGATATCGACCCCTCCCAGAACACCCGCGATTGATTTCGCCATGGAGCGCACGTCCTCGCTGTCCGACACGTCGGCCCGGCACAGCAGCGCCCTCCGACCCATGCCCTCTATCATCTCTACGACCTCGCGAGCCGCGTCGTCCCGGGCGCGGTAGTTGACCGCCACGTCGGCGCCCTCCTCCGCGAAAAGCAGCGCGATCTCCCTGCCTATGCCTCGAGACGCGCCGGTGACAAGCGCGGTCTTCCCCTCGAGCTTCATCTTCCACCTGCCTTTGCCGCCGGCGAACCGGCGCCTTCTTCAAGGAGGTTCAGCAGGCCGGCGAAGGAATCCGGGTCCTCCACGCTGAAGGTTGCCGAGCCGGGTAAGCACCTCCTGACGAGGCCGGAGAGGACCGTGCCGGGACCCACCTCGACGAACAGGTCGACCCCCTCGGTGGAGATCCGCGCCACGCTCTCCTCCCACCTCACCGGGTTGCAAAGCTGCCTTACCAGGTTCTCCGCGATCGCCTCACTGCCGGTATGAGCCCGGGCATCGTAGTTTGATATCACCGGAACCAACGGGGCGCCTATATCGACTCTCGCGACCAGGGGTTCGAACTCGCGTGCCGCGGTCTCCATCATGGGGCAGTGGAACGGCCCCGCGACCGCCAACCTCCTGGCGCGCTTCGCTCCAAGGGAAGGGGCGACCTCCAGCGCCTCATCGATGGCGGGGGCCTCCCCCGAGACGACGACCTGACCGGGGCAGTTGTAGTTGGAAACCGCAATAACGCCCTCGGCCCCCGCGGCGGCGAGCAACTCGTCAAGTGAGCCACGGTCCATCCCCAGGATAGCCGCCATTCCCCCGTCAACCCGTGACGCCACCTTCCCGGTTATCTCGCCCCTCGACCGCACCAGCCGGAGCGCGTCAGCCGCGTCCAACGAGCCCGCGGCCACCAGCGCCGCGTACTCCCCGAGGCTATGGCCCGCTACCACCGCCGGCGAGACCCCGAGGTCGGCAAGGACGGCGAGGCAGGCAATCTCTACCGCCAGCACCGCCGGTTGCGTGTACTCTGTCCGGCAGAGCCGGTCCGGGTCCTCCCAGCAGACCGAGGAAACGTCGAAGCCCAGGACCTTCCCGGCGGAGTCGAACGCCTTTTGCGCGGACGAGAAACGTATGGCGAGCGCCCTGCCCATCCCGATGTACTGGCTTCCCTGGCCGGGGAAGACAAACGCGAGCTTCACTTCCAACTCCTTTTCCCGGCGGCCGGCCTAAACAGTTACCGGAGAATCGTGCCCCCGGCAAGAACGCTCTCCACCGGTCGGTACCGGCGGCACTGGCACTACAGGTTCAATACGATAAGCCCGTCAGGATGGTTTCACGCCACCCCTGAAACCGGACGGGGAGCGCCGCCGTATTACTCACTTGAGAGGTCACCCGGACGAAAACGAAAGCGGGAAAGTGCCAAGAGATAGAGAGGTCGCGGGGGTCGGCGTCGACATCATAAGCGTTGAGCGCATCCGGAAGGCGTCGGAGAGTTCCGGCGCGTTCCTGAGGCGTAACTTCACCGAGCGTGAACTGGAGTACTGCCTCTCCAGGGCCTCCCGCTACAAGCACATCGCCGCCCGCTTCGCCGGAAAAGAAGCGGTGTCCAAGGCGCTCGGATCCTCTTTTCGCCCAACGGAAGTGGAGGTAACCCACGACGAGAAAGGCGTCCCCACCGCCCGCCTGCTGGGGCGCACGCTGGAGGAAAACCGGGACACGGAACTCTTCTTGAGCCTGTCCCACGACGGGGAGCACGCCGTTGCGTTCTGCGTGGCACTGCGATGAGCGCGCCCCTCGCCGTACGGTGTCACCCTCCCGACCGTTCGTAATATGTGTACATCTGTGTACACACACCCACGTCCTCTACTTCAGATTCTCAAGGGATGTTGAACCAACAAAGGAGTAACAGTGACTCTTCTGTCCCATCCCGAGAGAGCCTTCCGCAGATTTCGTAGCCCG
>JAHIPE010000022.1 GCA_018894655.1 Actinomycetota bacterium | reverse complement strand
GGACCATCCAAATATCCCCAAGAGTTGCCGCATTAAGGTCTAATACGCCGATCTTGATCGGGACCCGGTTCCAAGGCCCGGTTGTCCTCTCCCCAATGCGATGGTTAACTAGCGCTTTGTATTGAATCCGCCCTCGCCATACCGGGGAACACCCCTGATTACCCCCGTAAGCGCTTCTTTTAAAGTCCCCGTATGGAATTGACGGTTGTTTCCTTCGGGTGTTTGGACAACCGTGTGGTCGTAACCCTTGTTGGGCGAAGCGCCGCTTGGGTGGCTGATGTTTTCTGCTTGGGGCCGCGTTGAGGGCAAAAGGCGGCTTGTGTAACCGCCGCTTGTTGGACAGAAAGGGGCCTTCTCGCCATAACGTTTACACCAGGCCACCGCTTTAAGGCGCTGACCCCACTGTTACAAGCCGGTAGCCTGGTCAGTCGCTGATTATCACCCTGTGGTCGAGAAACGTTATCTCCTCGATGCCGCCCTCGAACACCTTCTGCACACCGAGGATGTTGGTGGCCTTCACCCGCCCTCCCTCGCCCTCGATCAGCACCGCGTCTTCCATTACCAGCCTATCGCCGTCTTCCCCCCGCAGGTACACGTTGGATTCGCACATGGTGACACCCCTACACGTCGGCAGTCGCTCTCTTCTCTCTACCATTGTAACGGATTTCAACGCCGGGAGTGACCCGCCCCTGGTTGGCTATTCCTTGTTGCGGATGTACTTCCTCAGCAGGAAGTAGAGCCCCAGGGCGATTAGCGCCAGTATGATTATGTACACCAGCGCGTTCCCCAGGAAACGGATCACCGCGCTCAGGCCGTCCACCACGCCGTGCGCCGCGTCGGACAGGGCATCGACGAAACCCCAGCCGTCGCCGTCCACGACCGCTTCGGCGCCAGGCTCCGTCAGCGTTACCTGGATCGTGGAGAACTGGACGTGGTTGTCCAGGTAGTTCTTGCGCCCGGTCAACTGCTCTATCTGCTCCTGGATAACTGACAGCTCTCGCTGAACCGAGATGCTCTCCTCGATGGTCTGGGCCTTCGCCATCAGGTTCAGGTACACAGCCTCCTGTGCGCGCAGGTTCCTTATACGGCTCTCCAGGTCCACGTACTCCTCGGTGACGTCCTGCGCCTGCTCGCTGACGGAGGTTACCTCCCCCATCTCCCGGAGTTGGCCCATAACGTCGGCGTAGGAGGAGTTCGGTACCCGTATCGTAACGGTCCCGCTGGTTATCTTGCCGCCGCTGGTCGCGCTCCTGGAGTCGGAGACGTACCCGCCGACGCCCTCCGCTGCCAGCGACACCCTGCTATAGGCGTTGTTGAACTTCCCCTTCTCTATCTCCACGGTCAGCGCCGCGGTCCTTATTGTCTTGACCTCGACGGTGGGAACCGTCTGGATACTGGTTTGTGTGCCGATTGTTTTCTGCTTCGCGGCTTTCTGCTTCGCGGTTGCAGGCGCCTCGTCTTCCGCGAGCGGCTCACTCGAGTACTTCTCCCCGGGAGCGCCCGCTTCCTCCACCCCCGTCTCGCCTTCTATCCGCCGCATCATGTCAGCCGCGTTCGTCTGGGGGGGTACCACCGGTCCACTGAACTCCTCGACCTCCCCAGTGGTTACCTGTGCCGGCTGCCCGTTGGACTCCCCCTTACGCCCCAGGACAAGCCCTATCACCGCCAGCACCAGCAGCACCGCCAGGACCGAGCCACCGATGGCCACCGCCTTCCTCCACCAACCGCGCCTTTGCTCGTCTTCCACAACGGCCTCCTTTCACGGTGAACTGTCTGCATAACTTAGACGGGAGACTCCTTTCCATAGTTCCCCTCAGGATTGTTATAATAACCCATGGATCGTCAACAACCGTAGGGGCACTATTGGGTGACTTCGTGGTCAGCCTCAATAACATAAAGAAGGTTTACCGGTTGGGCTTCTCTCGCAGGCGCGTGGAGGCCATCCACGGAATCTCGCTGGAGATAGAGAGCGGCGGGATCTTTGGCCTGCTGGGCCCGAACGGCGCCGGAAAGACGACGGCCCTCAAGATCCTCCTGGGTATCGTCTTCCCCGACGAGGGGACCGGCTCGGTCCTGGGCAGGCCGCTGGGCGACCGCTCGGCACACCACCGCCTGGGGTTCCTCCCCGAACAGCCTTACTTCTACGGCTTCCTCACCGCGGAGAAGGCCCTGAACCTCTACGGCAAGTTCTTCGGCATGGACCACGACGCCATAAAGTCCCGGTCGTCCGCCCTCCTTGACGTGGCAGGGCTCCGGCATGACTCTCACCTGACACTCGGCAAGTACTCCAAGGGAATGCTACAGCGCTTCGGGATAGCGCAGGCGCTCTTGAACGATCCGGAACTGGTAATAATGGACGAGCCCTCCAGCGGCCTCGACCCCCTGGGCCAGAAAGAGGTAAGGGACATGCTCCTGCGCCTGCGGGACGAGGGCAACACGATCTTCCTCTCGAGCCACCAGCTTTCCGAGGTGGAGAGCATCTGCGACAGTGTCTGCATCATCAACAAGGGCAGGAACGTAACCGGCGGCCCGCTCTCCCTGCTCCTCGCCGTAGAGGGCGTGGACCGGATCACCCTGGAGGGCGAGAGCCCCGAGGCGCTGGGGCGCCTGGAGCCCCTCTCGGTCAGGGTGGAGCAGGCAGAAGGGATCACCGTGCTCGACGTTGAGAGCGCCGGCGTCTACCGCGCCCTCGACGCCGCTCGGGAACTCGGGATGGGTTTGGTTTCAGTGGAGCCACACCGGCGTTCCCTGGAGGACCTGTTCCTCGAGACGACAAAGGAGACGTCGGATTGAGAAACGTCTGGACGCTCGCGATGACGGTAGTGCGCGACACCGCCAGGAAGAAAATCTTCTACGTCGTGCTCCTGTTCGGCCTGGCGGTCGTATCCATATCCCCGCTGATCCCCACGTTTGAGCTTGGCTCACAGGCCCGGTTCCTGAGGGATATCTCCCTCAGCCTGACCTCGCTGTTCGGTGTCGTCCTGGCG
>JAHIPE010000178.1 GCA_018894655.1 Actinomycetota bacterium | reverse complement strand
TCCGACGAGAAGCTCGCGGATAGGATTGAGAGCTTCACGCTCAACGCGACGCCGGAGCAGCTTTTCGAGATGCAGAAGCTCGTTATCGGGTACGGGGCCGACTACATGGCCAAGGACCCGCGCTGGAGGAAGATCCTTGAGAAGATGGACGGGGAGAAGGTGGGGCTGGCCATAGGGCGGGAGTACAGCAGCACCGTCTCCCTCGAGGATTACAAGCTTGAGGTGGAGATGGGCATCGAAGACGAGAGCATCCCCGTCCTTTCCGTCGCGTCCCGGCAGGACTACGTGGACGCTCTTCTGCGAAGGAAAGATATCATCAAGATGCTGGTCACCAGGAAGCTCAAGGCCACCCGCAAGCTGACACTGGTCAAGTGGGGGCTTTCGTTCTTTGACCTTATAAAAGACAAGGAACTGTTCGACGACCTTGTCTCCCACCAGGCCGTCGCCGAGAAGGCGATAGCCGAGAGCATGAAGGACATGGACTTCTAGGCGCCGGTGTCTACCGCAGCGCTGGCATCCGGCTACACGAGGATGTCGCTCGAGCTCTGACCCGGGAAGCCGCCCGCGGCTGCTGAGACCCTTCGCGGTGGTCGCAAGCGGCGCCGGAAGAGGTCGTGAATGCGCCCCCTCCCCGCCTGTTTCCCCCCTCCGGGAAATGTGTTGTGATATCTTAATAACATGGACGGGCTATGACCGTTACCTGATAGGGGTGACCCGCAACAAGCAATGGAACTCAAAGACGCGGCAACCCCAACCGAAGAAAGTGAATGCGCCTTCTGCGGCGGCAAGGACTCCCTGACAAAACAGCATGCCGTTCCCTACTGGCTCATGCACGAGGTTCATGCGGACCCCACTGTTATTCATTCCTATCAACTCATGGAGATCTCGAGCCTTCTTTCCGGCAGCTTCAGCTTCCCGAAGGTCATCGAGAGGGACCACGAGAACGTAACCGGCTTCTGGACCTGCGACAGGTGTGTGAACGGATGGATACACGACCTGGAGACCGAGGCGATCAAGCCGTTCAGCGACCTGGTTCATCTTCCCGACTCCAGCGTCTCGGACGTTCTCTCATCGGTCGACACGCTGAGGCCTGATTCCGATGTCCTTTCCATGGGCGCTTTCAAGACGGTACTGTCGTGTGATTTCGCCGTTGACGAGGTCCACGTGATACCGGAAGAGCACTATAGGGCCTGCGGGGAACAACGGATACCGAACGGGGTTTCGGTTGACCTGGGTTTTTGCAGGGAGCCTTCCGGTTTCAGGATATTGAGCGGGCCCCTCGGGAACTGCGAAGGGGACATGACGAGATGCGTCTACCGGGTGGCTTTTCAATCGGGCCACCTGATCATGATGGTCAGGTACACCGATGGCCCTTTCTACGACCTGTACCCCGGTACGATATCCCTTTACCCCGAGTTCCGCGTGGAAGAGGAACTCGACATCTTCAGGGATTCCCTCGAGATAATCGCGTGGGACGTGCTCGCCTTGACATACCACAACGAAAAGGCGAGTGATTTCTACGGATTGCTGGAAACCTGAATCCGTCGCATTAGCAACGTCCAAACGTCTTTATTTTACTAGTAAACTACTTGCGTTGGTACCTGGCACCATCTTGCGTTTCTTGCGTTGGTGCCTGGCACCATCTTGCGTTTTGGGTGAACATGGGGTTCTCCTTGACTTGTATTATTTAACCTGTTAAATATTTACCTGGTAAAACGAAAACGGCATGGGATGAGGGATCGTGCGCGAGGGGGTCGCTCGGCCTCAGGCCGGGCGTCCACCTGATGGGCCTTGCCCTTGCCCACGCGGGGAGGCTTGGGAAGTACGGAGCTTGAATGTGTAGGGATATCTGCCCGCATTCAGGGCGGAAAGGAGGTGCGTTGTGGAATCAGACGGTCTACAGAACGTCGATATGGTCAGGATTCCGGCAGTCCCCGTCTTCAACTGGTCCGTAGGCAACTTCATGGAGAGGTTCTTCGACGGGCTGAAAGGCGGGAAGTTCATGGGGGTCAAGTGCCCGGACTGCGGGCGCGTGTACCTTCCCCCGAGGATGATCTGCGAGAGGTGCTTCGCCAAGAACGATGAATGGGTGGAGCTACCCCCGGAGGGCACCGTTGAGTCGTTCACCCTCGCCCAGGTCAAGGTTGGCGAGGACGGGGAGCTTGCCGACCTCGAGGCACCCGTGTTGATCGGCATGGTGAAGCACGAGGGGGCGGATACCTGCCTGGTGGCGCGCATCGAGGGCCCGGACCCCGAAGAGGCCAGCGTCGGAATGCGGGTGACGGCGGTCCTTGACAAATCAGCGGAGAGTATCCTTGACATCCTCTCCCACTACGTACCCCGCTAGCGAAGGAGGTGGATTATGGAGAAGCAAGTAGCAATCGTCGGGTATGCCCAGACGGGTTACGAGTCCGACGTGGACGCCTCCCGGGAGATACTGGTGTTGGAGGCGGCGGTAGGAGCGTTGAGGTCGGCCGGTATAAGCCGCGAGGTCATCGACACCGTGGTAACCGCGAACAACGACTACATGGACGGCCGCACTATCTCCAACATGCGACTGGTGGAGCCCTCCGGGGCGTGGCTCAAGGATGAGAGCAAGGTTGAGATGGACGGGGCGTACGCGGTGCTCTACGCCATGATGCGAATCCTCTCCGGGGACCACGACGTGGCCATGGTCATCGGTGTGAGCCAGGCTTCCGTTTTCCCCACCTACGTCCCCGGCGTCATGACGCTGGACCCGACGTTCGACCGCGAGAGGGGGCTCCTCAACGAGGTATCGGCTGCCGCGCTTCAGGCGCGGGCCTACATGGACGCCTGCGGGGTAACGGAAGAGCAGATAGCGGGAATCTCGGTCAAGAACCTGCGCAACGCGGCCCTTAACCCCCTGGCGTTGAGGCGGATGCCGGTGCTTACCGTCGACGACGTGATGAGCTCCCGCATGCTCTACTCCCCCATAAGGGAGCTCAACGCGTTTCCGCCCTCGGACGGAGCCTGTTCCGTCATCCTGGCGTCGTCCAAAAAGGCGGCGGAGATCACGGACTGCCCGGTCTGGATACGCGGGGTGGGCTTCAGTCACGACTCGTACCTGACCGAGCGCCCCCTGGACAAGCTCGGCTCGCTGAAGCAGGCCGCCGAAAGGGCCTATGCCGCGGCGGGTATCTCCGATGCCAAGGACAAGATAGACGTAGCGGAGGTCCACGAGAACTTCGCCCACGAGGAGCTCATGGCCTACGAGGCGCTGGGCTTCTGCGGCGAGGGAAAGGGAAGCGCGTTGCTGGAGTCGGGGGCCACCAAGATCAACGGCGAGCTGCCCGTAAACCCCTCGGGAGGAGCGCTCGCGGCGAACGTGGCCTGCGCCGCGGGTCTGGCCAGGATAGCCGAGGCGGCGCTCCAGGTACGCGGGGAAGCAGGATCGCACCAGGTAAAGGGCGTGAAAACGGCGCTTGCCCACGGCCAGACGGGGCTGTGCGCCCAGGAGAACATAGTATTCATTCTGGGAGGTGAGTAAGTTGCAGGACGTAGCTGTTGTTGGAGTCGGCCTCTCAAAGCACGTCTCCAAGCGTCGCGACGTTAACATAGCGGAACTGGTGTACGAGGCGGTCAGCGCGGCTTACGATGATGCCGGTGTGTCCCCGCGCGATATGGAC
>JAHIPE010000177.1 GCA_018894655.1 Actinomycetota bacterium | reverse complement strand
CATGGTGCCAAACGAGTCGCGCGAGGTTATCGCTATCTTGAACGCCCTCCATATCATAATAGCGAAGAGCGCGAGCAGAAGTATCGCCCCCAGGAAACCCAGCTCTTCGCCTACCACTGAGAAGATGAAATCAGTGTGATGAGCCGGTATGAACTTGAGGTTTGTCTGGGTCCCGTGAAAGAGCCCTTTCCCCAGCAGTTGGCCCGAGCCGATGGCAATCTTTGACTGCAGGAGGTTGTATCCGGCTTGCAACGGGTCCATGTCGGGATTGATGAACACCAGGAGCCTGTTTAGCTGGTAAGCCTTGAGAAACCCTAACTGGATAGCCATGGCACCCACCGCCAGCGTCCCCGCGCCCAGTGCCACGATCTGCCTGGCGCGCGCGCCTCCCACCAGTAACATGCCGACCAGTATAACGAGGATAGACAGCGTGATCCCAAGGTCCGGCTCAATGAAGATCAACGCCATCGGGAGCGCGGCTATTCCCAGCGCCTTGAGGAACTCGATGTTTGACCCAATCTCCATCCGGCGGTCCGCCATAAAAGTCGCCAGGGTCATAATAACCGCCAGCTTGGCCAGTTCAGACGGCTGGAAGTCGAAGAACCCCAGTGATATCCACCGTTGGGCGCCTTTCGCCGCAGGGAACAGGAAAACGGCGACCAGCAGGACAAGCGTTACCCCGTAGATTATCCTTGAGTAGGGCATTATCTTTCGGTAATCAAAGCCGGCGCCGAGAACCATCACCACCAGCGCGAGCATGATGATTATCAACTGCCGCTTCAGGTAGTAGGTCGAGGGAACATCCGCGCGCGTCGCGCTGTATATCATCAGCGTACCGAACACGGCAAGCGCCAGCGCGGAGAATAGAAGCGGCTTGTCCAGGGCGCGTAGCGGAAAACGCTTGAGCACACTCTCTCCAGGCTTGTCCCGGACCAGGCCCGGTGAAAAAACCGTGGTTCCTTTGCGATGTATCATTATTCGTTCACCGTCTCAGTCTCCGAGACTCGGCTGTATCTCGCCCGCCGGCGGCAGGTTGAAGAGCCCCTCCAGGATGCGGCGAGCCGCCGGCGCCGCCGTCTCCCCCCCGTGGCCACCCTGCTCGATCACCACCGCAATCACGTACTGGGGATCGTCCACCGGCGCGTAGCAGACGAACCACGACGCGGGCTGCTTCCCCACGACCTCCGCGGTCCCTGTCTTGCCCGCCACCTGTATCTGGGCCAGCGGGAACCCCTCGAACGTCTTCGCGGCGGTACCCTTACCCTTTACAACCTCCTGGAGCGCGTCGGAGATCTGGGCCAGTGTCTGGGCATCGATCTCCAACTCCGCCACGGTCTCGATCTCGCTGCGACTCGCCACCTCACCGTCGCTGTCCTCGAGGTCTTTCATGACGTGAGGCTTGACGAACCTCCCCCCGTTGGCGATTCCCGCGAACACGTAAGCCATCTGGAGGGGAGTCGCCAGAATGTCTCCCTGCCCGATGGCCATGTTGACAGTGTCTCCAGGGTACCAGACCCGGTACTCGGGGTTATCCTTATTGAACTCCTTCTTCCACTCGGGCGAGGGAACCCTGCCGTTCATCTCGCTGGTCAGGTCGATGCCGGTATGTGTTCCAAGCCGGAAATCCCGGGCGTACTCCCAGAGCGGACGTCCCTCCCCTTTCAACTGCCGCTGGTAGAAAGTGTACCCGAGTTCGTAGAAGACTATGTCGCATGAATGAACGATCCCGTTGAACAGGTTGATTCGTCCGTGAGTGCTCCAGCAGTGCTTCGGGTAATCCTCGAACGGGCCCTTGGTGAAGACGTTCTTGCAGTCAAACGGCGAGTTCATGTTGTACGTCGCTTCCTCTATTGCGCCAATCGCGGTGACCACCTTGAATGTGGATGCGGGCGGCAGTTCGCTCATTATCGCGCGGTTGTTCAGGGGATACATGTTCTTCGGGTCGTTTAGCTCCTTCCAGGCTTTCTCACTGATGCCCCCCACGAAGGCGTTGAGGTTGAACGTCGGATAGCTGACCATGGCGATTATCTCGCCGCTCTTGGGATCCATCACCACCGCGGACGCACCGGTCGCCTCGTACTCCCTCCCGGTCTCCGGATGGTACCGGATCCTGGCCAGGTCAACCTGCTCCTTGAGCGTTGCCTCCACCAGCGCCTGTATATCCTTGTCGATAGTCATGCGGAGGTTTAGCCCCGAACGCGGCTCCTTGCGCGATATCTCCCTTATCGAGTTCCCCGACGCGTCCACCTCCAGCCGGTACTTTCCGACCTCGCCGCGGAGCTCCTCGTCGTAAATGCTCTCCAGCCCGGAGAGGCCGATCTCGTCACCCGCCATGTACTCCTTATCCTTTTTCTCCTGGAGCATCTCCGGGGATATCTCACCGAGGTAGCCGATGACATGGGCGGCCAGGTCATTGAAGAGGTACTCGCGTATCGGCCGGATGCCGGCGATGACCCCCGGGAACTCACGCTGGTGCTCCCTGACATACGTCACAACGTCCTCGCCCACATCGCTCTTGATCAGCACCACCCGCCTGTTGGGGGCCTGCGATTTCTCTATCTTGTACCTTATCTCCTTCTCTCCCATCCCCAGCAGCCTGGAGAGCCGTTCGACGACCTTCCCTTCCTTGTTAATCTCGGCGGGTACCACCGATATCGTCAGCGCATTCCTGTTCTTGACCAGGACCGTGCCGTTGCGATCGAGGAGGCGGCCCCTCGGGGCCTCGAGGGATATCTCCCGGATGCGGTTCCCTTCCGCCTTCTTGCGGTACTCGTCGCCGGAGACTATCTGCATGAACCAAAGCCGGGCGAGCAGTACGATGAAAGCGGCGATAATCAGGATGCCCAGGATCACCAGGCGCCGCTGAAGGTTCTCCTGAGCCGCATCGGGCCGGTACTGCGTCGTCTCATTGGGCCTTACCCTGAGCCTTACTCTCTTTAACAGCCCCATCTCGCATCACCGGTCCCGCCGGTTACCCCCCTCCGGCCTTCAAGAGCCCGAACGATTCATCCTTACCGGGGAAACTGAACCTCCCCATCAGAGGATATACCACGAACACAACAAGCACATTATAGAGCGCCGACGCAAAGATTACGCTCACCTGGAACGGAGGTAGCTTCTCCTGTCCCAGCATAATGAGCACCGCCTGATGCATGACCGGTTCCGCCATGCTCGCCAGGAACACCAGCAACACCGGCAGCAGGATCGAGTAGGTGACGAAAAAACCCTTGAGCGCGCCGGCCAGGTAAGCGGCTACCATCTTGGTCAGCGTGCCCACCCCCATCACCAGGGGGCTCACCATGTCCTGCAACATCCCGCCGCAGAACCCGGTAACCGCGCCCTCCAGGGGGCCATCCTGGATCGCCACCACCGCCGCCACCACAAGCAGGAGGTCCGGTTGGACGCCCAGCAACTTAAACTGGGGCAGCACCGCTATCTGCAACAGGAACGCCAGTGCCAACGCGCCGGCCACGAAGACCTGGCGTTTTCGGCTCACTGCGCCTCCTTCAAGATCACCGATTCAGGCTCAGGCATTATGATTACCAGCACCTTGTCGAGCTTGGAGAACTCAACATACGGCTCGACCTCGATCATGCGGGTAAACCCTTTCTCGCGCTTTTCGATCTTGCTTATTGTCCCCATCGGTATATCCGGCGGGCATGTCCCCCCGAGTCCGCTGGTCTCAACGATATCTCCCACCTTCATGTCCGCCTCGTCACTCATAGGGACGAACCTTGTTACCCTCTCGTTTCTGCCCTCGACCACGCCCGTTTCTCTGGAGCGCTGATTCCGGGCACCAACGCCGGAACGGGAGTCGGTGATAAGCTGAACAACCGAGGAGCGCGAGCCGA
Organism: Actinomycetota bacterium; assembly: GCA_018894655.1. Taxonomy (GTDB): domain Bacteria; phylum Actinomycetota; class Geothermincolia; order Fen-727; family Anoxymicrobiaceae; genus JAHIPE01. The sequence continues at coordinate 4,093 of JAHIPE010000177.1, read as the reverse complement.
CCGAGATTATCCTGCCCACCAGGAGCCCCTCCCGGGTGACAACCGACATGTACTTCTTGACGCCACTGGAGGACCCGGCGTTCACAATCATCAACCTCTGCCAGTTATCAGGGGATTGGCCGATGATATCAGCCCCGACGTTCTCCATCTCCGGGTTTTCCCCGGACCAGTTCAGAAGCTCCTTGAGTTCCTCGACCTCCGCCTCGAGCTCCTGGGCCCCTGCCTGCTTTCTTTTCAAGTCCGCAACCTCCCTCCGTAACTCCGCGTTCTCTCGGGAAAGAGTTGGCAGGTGGAACAGGTTGATGAACCCGTCCTTTATCGGCCTGAGGAGCTTCGCGAAACCGGAGCTTATCGGGGAAACGATATCGAGGAAAACGTCCTGTATCTTATGCAGGGGGCCCTGGTCGCTCTCCCTTACATACAGCGTTACGACCGCAACACATACTATTACAAGTACGATGAGAACGACCCGGCTTCTATTGGCTCTGGGAGCGGATGGCATGATTAACTCCCGCCTCTCATCCCCCACCTCAAAGGAAGGGGACTTCCCGGCGGGGGTTGTTAAAAGGACAAGTCCTGTACTAGCCCCCGGACGAGATTAGCACCTTCTTCATGATATCGAACTCTTCCAGGCACTTCCCGGATCCCATCGCCACGCACAGGAGCGGGTCCTTGGCAATATGGACCGGCATGCCCGTCTCGTTACGTATCCTCTCCTCCAAACCACGGAGAAGAGCCCCGCCTCCAGCCAGGATGATCCCCTGATCCATGATGTCACTGGCAAGTTCGGGCGGAGTCCTGTCCAGGGCGTCCTTGACCGTCTGGACCACCTGGCCTACCGGGTCATCGATGGATGCCCGTACCTCCTCGGCGGTAACGACCACAGTCTTGGGGAGTCCCGACGCGAGGTCTCTTCCCTTTATCTCGTCATCGTACTCATCTTCTCCGACCTTGAACGCGGACCCTATACTCAGCTTCAAGTTCTCCGCGGTCCTCTCCCCTATCATCAACTGGTAGTCCCTCTTGATGTAACCGATAATCGCCTCGTCCATCTCGTCGCCACCCACCCGTATGGACTGGCTGGTGACGATGCCGCCAAGCGATATTACCGCGACCTCGGTCGTGCCTCCTCCTATATCGACGACCATGTTGCCGATTGGTTCGTGTATCGGGAGCCCGGCCCCGATCGCGGCCGCCATCGGCTCCTCGATGATGAACGCCGCACGGGCCCCGGCCTGGATCGTCGCCTCCTCGACCGCTCTCTGCTCGACCCCTGTTATTCCGCTGGGAACCGCCACCACCACCCGCGGGCGGGCAAGGGACCTGCGCTGGTGCACCTTCTGTATGAAGTACCTGATCATCTTCTCGGTCACGTCGAAGTCGGCGATGACCCCGTCCTTGAGCGGCCGTATCGCCACGATATGCGCCGGGGTGCGCCCCACCATCCTCTTCGCCTCTTCACCCACCGCTATGATTGCGTTGGTGATGCTATTTACCGCGACCACCGACGGCTCGTTGAGCACGATCCCCTCGCCCTTGGCGTAGACAAGAGTGTTGGCGGTCCCCAGGTCAACCGCCATGTCCTTGCCAAACGCTCCGGTACCAAATAGTCTCCCGAAAAAGGACACTTTCTTTCTCTCTCCGGTCGTTCCCCGCTGCTGCTACCGCAATACGTCCACTACCAACTCAAGAAACCAATTATGCACAAATCAGGTGCAAAGTCATCCACAATGTTAACACATATTTACTTATTCAACACCAGCATCAATACTTAACAAGAAACGGACCCGCCCCTCCCTCCGCCACCAGGTGGGGTAAGGCCTTATAGCGGTGTTCAAAACTCGAAGTACTCTCGGCAAGGCCTGACCCCTTTCTGTCAGACAAACGGCGGTCAAACAAGACCGCCACCAGGTGGGGTAAGGCCTTAGAGAGCTGTCTGAGATTTGAAGTACTCTCCATAAAGGCCTTCCTGTTACTCCCCGCCGAAGAAGAGCGCTATCTCCCTCTCGGCGTTCTCCAGGGTGTCGGAGCCGTGTATGAGGTTCTTGGTGACGTTTGTGGCGTAGTCACCCCTGATGGTGCCTGGCGCCGCCTTCAGGGGGTCGGTGTTACCCATGAGGTAACGCAGGCCCCCCACGCAACCCTCGCCGGATATCACAGCCACAACCGCCGGCCCACTGGTAATGTAGGAGATGAGCTTGTCGTAGAACGGCTTCCCTTTGTGCTCGGCGTAATGCTTCTCGGCCAGTTCACGGTCGATGGTTATGGTCTTCATGCACTCTATGGTGTACCCCTTGCGCTCTATCCTGGACAGGATACCCCCCACCAGCCGTCGGTCCACACCGTCCGGCTTGACTATCAGCAGGGTCCGCTCAATTCTTATCCGCTCGGAATCCATCGTTCCTCCTCACCTGTCCTGCCTCATCTCCCGGGACGCCTTCTGGCGCCGGAAGTATATCCGGGCCTCCGAAACCGTGTAGAGAGACCCGGTAACGCAGATCATTCCATCCGGCCCCGCAATATTATACGCGAGCTTCATGGCCGCGGGGAAATCCGGCTCGACCTTGTGTATTACGCGTTCCATCCGGCAGAAACTGGCAAGCCGCTCGGCGGGAATCGAGCGCGCGCTCCGGTTCTCGGTCAACACGACCTCGTCGGCGACCGCCCCGAGTACCTTGAGCATGCCCTTGGCGTCCTTGTCTTCCAGGATCGACACCACCACCACCAACCGCTCATAATCGAACTCGCCTGTAAGGGAAAGCGCGAGCCTGTCTATGCCCAGCACATTATGGGCGCCGTCAACCACCACCAGGGGGCTCTCGCCCAGGATTTCGAGCCTCCCCGGAACCGTACACGTCTCCAGCGCGCGCCGGAACACGTCTGGGTCGGTTCTCTCCCGCGGGTCGGTGTACACCTGCACGGCGACTATCGCGCAGGCGGCGTTAACCGCCTGGTGCTTGCCTATTACCGGCAGCTTGATGTCCTTGAACTCCCTTCCCTCGAGCCCCCGTACCGAGATGTACTGTGACGGCACCTCCCCCGGCACGTGGTACGGTACCGTGTATTCCAGCCTGAAGTCCCTGCCGAAGACCTTCATCTCCGCGTTGACCTCTTCACACCTGTCAGCCATCAGCTTGAGCAGACCCCGGCTCCCCTCGGCGGTCACCAGCACCGCCCCCTCGTTGACGATGCCCACCTTCTCGGAGGCTATCTTCTCCCTGGTGCGTCCGAGTTCGTTCACGTGGTCGAGGCCTATGTTGGTTATTACCGCCACGTCACAGTCGACTACGTTGGTCGCGTCCCACCGGCCGCCCATCCCGACCTCCAGCACCGCGACGTCGACATCTGAACTCCGGAAGTGCTCATAGGCCATCGCGGTCACCACCTCGAAGTAGGTGAGTGGCTCGCCCGCTTCCTCCTCGGCCCTCTCGAGAAGAGGTACTATCACGGCAAGCGTCTCGGAGAACCGGCCCACCGAGATGTGGCGGCCGTTGACCGATATCCGCTCCCTGACGGTCTCCAGGTGCGGCGAGGTGAAAAGGCCGACCTTGTAACCGCACTCCTCTAGGATGGCTGACGCCATGCACGAGAGAGAGGTCTTGCCGTTGGTGCCGGTCACCTGTACGGCGTCAAAATCGTCCTGAGGGTTCCCCATCAGCCGGCAGACCGCCCGTATCCGGTCGAGGGACGGCTTTACCCCGAGCACGACCTTGCCGTCCAGGTAATCTACCGCCTCCGAGTACTTCAACTGTCCTCCCGCGTCCACGAGAATCGCTCCGGCTTCTGCCAGCCCCCTAGTGCACCGTCCCATAGGTAGGCTGACGCACCGAGAGTGTCACTGCGCCGCGCCGGCAAGGCGCGCGACCGAGGCGTACTGTCTGTTACGGCGAGGGAGCGGAACGAAGCTGGCGTGGATGCAGGGGCGCTCGAATGCCAGGTTATCTATGGGACGGTGCACTAGCACCGGGCCTTCAACCCGTCTATCTGGCTGTTCAGCTTATCCCGCTTCCCTGTGAGCTCCCGCTCCTTCTCCCGCTCCTTATCAACGACCTCCGGGGGGGCCTTCTCAACGAAGCGCTCGTTGGACAGCTTT
>JAHIPE010000176.1 GCA_018894655.1 Actinomycetota bacterium | reverse complement strand
CGTCCCGAGATGTCCCCGGATGAGATGTTCGAGGTAGCCAAGGGCGTTTTTGATCGCACGTTGGCCGATGACAAACTGGCAGAGAAACTGAAGAACTCTAAGCTGATCCTGTGCTTCAAGTACCATGACGAGGAGCGTTGGGGGGCCGATGTAATCCCCGAGCTCACAGTGGACTGCACCAAGGACCCCGTGGAGATCACCCTCGGGCCATGCGATATCAAGCCGACGATCACCATGACAATGGAGGCGTTCACCGCTCACCTCTTCTGGATGCAGAAGCTCAACCTTATGTCCGCTATTACCCGCGGCCAGATAAAGGCGAAAGGTCCGATCCCCAAGGCGATGCGCCTACTGCCGCTACTGAAGCCTTTCTACGCCAACTACCGGGAGCAGCTCAAGTCGATGGGTCGCGACGACCTGTTGAATTTCCCGCCGGACTAGACAAACAGCCTTACCTTCTTGAACTCCTCCACGTCCACCAGCCCCTCGTCGGTAATCTTCAGCGAGGGTATGACCGGGAGGGCCAGGAAGCTCATGGCCATGAACGGGTCGTCTAGCGCGCACCCCAGTCCGGCGGCGGCTGAGTTCAACTCCTCCACCTGGCGGGCGATCTCGGCCACCGGCAGCGGCGACATCAACCCGCCTATCGGAAGCGCGAGCGCGGCCACCGACCCGCCGCCCGCGGCCACCGCCTGGCCACCTCCCATGGCAACGACCTTTTCCACAGCGGCGGCCATGTCCTCGTCAGTGCAGCCGACAACCACCACGTTGTGTGAATCGTGGGCCACGCTTGACGCAATGGCGCCGGTCCTCAAGCCGAAGCCCCGTACGAAGGCGACGCCTACGTTGCCGGTCCCCCTGTGCCGCTCCACCACCGCGATCTTCTGAACGTCAGCCCCGGGGTCGGCCACCGCGTTCCCCCCCTCGACGGGAAGCCGGCAGGTAAGCGAGCCGGTGACAATCTGGCCGGGGGTCACCCCGATGACCCTGGCGGTCTCCCCCTCCGCGTGGATGCGCAGGCGTTCCGCGCTGAACCCCTCCACGTTGAACGTGGAGCCGATCTTCGGCTCGTCACCGGTAGGGACCGTTAGCTCTCCATCCCTGGCGACGATTTGCCCGTCCTTGAACACGGTTGAAACGTGCAACTCCTCCAGGTCGTCAAGCACTATCATGTCCGCGCGGAAACCCACCGCGATGGCACCTCGGAGCTGAAAACCCATGCGCCGGGCGCTGTTGATGGTGGCCATCTGAATGGCGCTCAAGGGAGAGACCCCCGCGCCTGTGGCCATCTTCAGCATCGAATCGATGTGACCACGCTCCAGTAGGTCCGCGGGCCCGCGGTCGTCGGTGCAAAAACAGCAGCGGTAGCGGTTGGCTTCGTTTGCCACCGGCAGCAGGTCCAGGAGGTTCCTTGCCCCCGTGCCCTCCCGCATGTAGATATACATACCTCTCTGTAGCTTCTCCTCGGCCTCGGGCGCGGTGGTGCATTCGTGCTCGGAGTTCGGCCCGGCGGCGATGTAGGCGCAGAGGTCCTCGCCGCTGAGGCCCGGCGCGTGCCCCTCTATCGGCCCGTCTGGGAAAAGTCGGATCTTGGCCATGATGCCGGGGTCACGGGCGATAGTCCCGGGGAAATTCATCATCTCCCCTATTCCCATCGCCCACGGCTTCCCCGCCAGGGGCTCGAGGTCCGCCGCCTCCAGGTCCGCCCCCGACGTCTCCAGGTGGGTCGCCGGGACACATGGGGGGAGCATCACGAAAACGTCCAGCGGTACCCCGGCCGCCGATTCCACCATGTACTCGATCCCGGGGACACCCATCACGTTTGCGATCTCGTGGCAGTCGGTAAACACGGCAGTGGTCCCCCTGGGCACGACCGCGCGGGCGAACTGCGGGACCGTGGTCATCGAGCTCTCCAGGTGGACGTGCACGTCGATGAGCCCCGGGGCAAGGTACCTGCCCTCCAGGTCGATGGTCTCCCTCGCCCTGTAGCCGCCGTCGAGGCCGACTACGGTGTCTCCGGCCACCGCCACTGACGCCTTGTGCACCCTCCCGGAGAGGACGTTGACGAGCCGGCAGTTCTCTATGAGCAGGTCCACCTCGCCTTCCCCCCGGGCGAGCCGTATCCTGTCTTCCAGGTCCATCTCTTCCTCCCTTTTTCTAGTGGATGCCGGGTGCCCCCGGTCGGTGGATACTGTTGAATCCTAACCTCTATTGCCTGTTGGGTGTGCAAGCCGGGCTCCCGCGCCGACCCGAAAAAAGCAAAATGTTAGAGGTTTATGCAGGCGGCGCAGAGATGAAAGGACAGCACCGACGGCACCAGGTCCTCGTACATGATGCCGGAAAGTGCGTCGCCCACGGTGCCCGCTACCGCCTCCACCTGTGTCACTATCCTGTTGTGAATCACCGTCCCGCCTGGTCCCAACGACACCCTGTGCTCCACCGCCCCGGTAGGCGACTCGCAAACCCCCACGCCGTTCCCCCCCTCAGACGGGAACTCCTCCGGCTCCCCCGGCACCGGCTCCACGCCGCCGCCTACCTCCTCAATGATTCCCAGCGAGGCCCGTATCTCGGCTGTGAGCAGGAGCAGGCGGTCCAGCGCGGTCCCGTCCTGCCTGACAACCGGCTCGCAGTCCACCTTCGAGTAGCAGCCGTAGGCGCTTTCACCAGACCTCAGGTCAACGTCGGTCCCCGACGCCCTGAACGCCGGGGCCGAAGGGGCCTCCCCCGGGACCGCGCCGCCGGGCAGGCGGGCGCCCAGAAGCCGTGCCCTCGAGGCTTTCAGCTTCACCTCCCAGAACGAACTGTCGCGCGCGAGCGCCCTCCTCATGTCGGAGAGCCCATCGATCGCCTCCAGTGAACCCTCCACTCTCACTCCGCCGGGAACTATCATCCCGAAGGCGAACGGGCTGCCGGAGGCCGCGGTGAAGGCCCGGCACACCCGTGAGATGTAACGCCCGGGGCCCCGGCAGACGATATCGTCCTCCAGGCTGCGGCCAACGTTCGATAGTACCCCGAGATGCGCGGCGATTCGCTCGTACTCCGCCAGGACGGCCCTGAGCGCGGCCGGGCCGTCCTCCACGTCAACGCCCTCCGCGTCCTCCACCGCGCAACAGAACGCAAGCGAGTGAGCGATGCTGGAAGGGGCGCAGATCCTTGCGGCCAGCCGCGTGGCTTCAACCAGGCCCGCGCCCTCGAAAGCATGCTCGACGCCCCGCCTTCCGAAGCCGGAGCTAAAGGAAGCAGCCGTGACCCGCGCTCCCTCGAGGTCGCACTCGATTAGAAACGGCTGGCGCAAGCCCGAGTCGAACGGGCCGAGCGGGAGCCTACCGCTCATCTGTTTCACCCCTCCCCCTTTTTCCCTGCGGGCGGGCAAGCCTTATGCCGGGCTCCATCGACGGACGGTACTCGCCCGTCGCGCCACCGAGGAACGGCCCCAGGCGTGCCGGTGTGCCCCTCGATGGGTGAGCGGCGCGGCTGGCGAAGTACACCGCCAGTGCCAGGGCCGCTACCAGCAACGCGAACGCCGCGGGGACCGCGGACCAGGACAGGTAGTACTGCACCGCCCCCTCTACCGCGGCTCCGGCCCCCTTGAACACAACACCGGGGCCCGAGAACCCGCTGGGGAATAGCCACAGGGAACCCGGATCAGTAAAGTTTCGCATCAGGATGCCGGGAAACAGCCCCACCAGCAACGAGCCGCCACAGAGCGCCAGCGGGGCCACGCTCTCCATGAAAGCGGGTTTCCCCACCGTCCCGGCGTCCCCCTCCCCGGCGAATGTGCCCCCCAGCATCCTTACCGTCGCAACCGCCGCCAGGGCGACAGCCGCCAGGGCGACCGCCGCCGCCAGGGCGTAGAACGGGCTTACCGCCGCCTTGTCCATGTTGCCGAGGGCCACTATCGCCTTTCCAACAAAACCGGCTACCGGTGGGAGGCCGGCCAGTGACATCCCGGAGAGCAGAAGCACGGTGAAAGCCGCGGGCGCACGGCGGGCGGAAAGCCGTTGGCGGCCCAGGCTGCCTGTCCCCCTCATCTCCAGCAAAGAACCGGCGGCCATTATCGCGGGGGATAGGAACAGGGGGGTCACCAGGAAGCAGAACAGCGCACCCTCGAGGCCGATCCGTGAGAAGAGCCCCGCGCCCACCACCAGGAAACCCGCCTGCATCGTGTACATCCCCGACAGGTATCCCTGCACCGTGCGCCGGTTAACAACTACGGCTCCCGCCAGCGCCGAGGCCAGGCCGATCGCGACCAGGGCGGCACTCCAGTCACCTGCGACCAGGCGGGCCAGCAGCACGGCCGCCACCAGGAGCCGGGCTCCCGCCAGCAGGTAGTTTGCCGCCCCCATGAAGAACGCGCTCCAGGCGGGATCGGCGTAACCCAGGATATCCGCGACCCAGGAATGGAACGGGAATACCCCGAGCCTTATCATCGCACCGGTGAGGAAAAGGACCATGACCACGATGACCTGGGCCTCGCTCCCGGAGGTGAGCGGCGCCTCTATGAAGACCCGGGCCTCATCGAGCCATACCACGGAGAGGACCGCCCCCGCCACGAACAACAGGTCGCCCGCGAGCCACGGCACCACCTTCCGCAGGCGCCTTCGGACCCCTCCCCCACCCTGGGATAGCAGGCCCAGGACCGCCACCGCGGTTACCCCTTCCCACAGAAGGACGACGGACAACAGGCCGCTTGCCAGTAGCGCGAGGCCGGCCAGTCCCAGGCCGGCGGGGATGGATGCCATTAGCAGTGCCGGCCGGGAGGCGTTGGTCTTCTTGAACCCCGCGTACAGTACCACCGCCGCGCCCACCAGGTTCAGTATCAGGAAGGGGGGGAAACCAAACCGGGTCAGCACCAGCGAGCCCCATCCTGGCTCGCCGGATACGGTCAGAAACCCGCTCAACAGGGCCAGGCTCAGGCCCGCCACCGAGAGGGAACAAGCTACCGCCAGGAACTTGCGGATGCGGGGAACGCCGCCCGCGGCCAGGAAAAGCAATGCGAACACGAAAGGCGCCGTCACCGTGACGCCGAGAACGGCCGCGACCTCACCGTGTGACATCCCGGACCCCTTTCCCAAGCAACTCGAGCGTGACCGGGCAACCCCGTACCTCCAGGTCGGGCTTCAGGTCGCCCATCTCGTCTGTATCCCATGTCCTCCCGTCTATCAGCCCCTCGCCCAGGGCACAGTCCCCCACCACCATCAGCATGCGCGCGGCCGGGGCCTGGGAGATAACGGTGAGCGCGGCCTCTCGTAGCTCCCCGGTCCAGGAACCGGTCACTATCAGTATGTCGGCGTGGCGCGGGGTACCGCACTCCACAACCCGCGGCGTGGCGCGGAAACGTTCACACAGGAATATGTCCACCATCTCACCACATCCGTCGCATCCGCCCGCCCGGACGTGGAAGACGCTTAGCTCCTTTCCGTGAAACAACGTCAAGGAGCACATCACGATACACCCAGCCATACCAGTACGAGGCCCGCCAGCGCCAGGCCTCCGCCCACGCCGAGTGACCAGGGCAGGAGCCGGTCCGAGCGGGCCCTGGCGGACACGAGGTCGACAATCCCCAACAGAAGGAGCAGCCCCAGGACCTTGAGGATCCAGAAAGCCACCTCGTACCAGTTAGACGCCGGCCCCGCGAGGAAAAGGGCGGTTAGCAGGAGCGGTGCCACGGCCAGCGATGCCGTCTCGGCGATCCGGAGTAGTGCCAGTGGCGGACCGGTGATATCCTGGGCAATCCCCGCGGGGGCCTCCGAGAACATACCGCGCCCCAGGGGGCGGAGTCTCATCAGCAACAGGGCGCACAGGAGCGCCGCGGCGAGCATCATCGCGGTCCCCGCCACCGCCAGGGCCCCTCCCCCCTCCATTGACCATAGCAGCCCCCCGTTCCTGACCTGCCAGTCGATAAGGCCGGCCACGGAGGCCTCTCCGGTCCGCAGCGACGCGCCGGCAATGACCAGCGCAAGCGGTATCGCCCACCCGAGCAGGGCGGCGGCCTCGGACCGGCCGTTCTGCCGTACGCGCGGGTTCTCCGACGAGAAGCAGATGAGAATCACGGCGGCCGACGAGAGGAGGAGCAGGGAAAACAGGAGCGCCAGGTCACCCCCCACCACGCCGAACAGCATGCATGACACCCAGGACAGGGCAAAGAGCATAACCGGCGGCGCGAGCCATATAACCGCGGAAAGCGAGCCTCCGGTGGGAATGCACTCGGCGGTGAGGAGTCGCAGCACGCCGGGAAGGCCGAGCGCGGGGCCGCGCGGCGAGCCCCCGGTTACCACACCGGACATCCCCCCTAACAGGCCCCTTGCGGCCAGGCCGGCCATGTAGATGAACAGGAGTCCCGGGAAGAGAGCCAGGTACGCCAGTTTTCCAACGAACGCCATCGCAGCCCCCCTGGAAAAGGTATGCCCTCAAGGGACTTTCAGGGTCCGTTCCGAACGAGCCGACACGTTTTCCTTCAAACCTCTTGAGGGCAAGTTGAATCTATTAAATTACCGGGCTTGCGTCAAGGGGTTAGCGCCCGGATTTCGGGTGAATTGTTTTTTCATGAAACTGCCAGGTGTTGGTAATTGCCTGGATAGCGAGAAAGGTTTATCATTTTTCCTGTGCTGAAATCCCCGGGACACTTACTTCTGCCAGAACGGCTTCGCGGTCACATCGAATCCCGGGTTTCCGGCCGCCTTGATGATGTACACCGGCGTGTTGGCCTCAACCATCTCGAACAGTTGCTCCACGTCGCGCATATGCATCCTGATGCAGCCGTGCGACACGGACCGCCCGATCGACCACGACGCCGACGTACCGTGAATAAGCACCCCCGAGGCGTTCAGCGGCAGGGCGCGGGTACCCAGCGGGTTGCCCGGGCCCGGCGCTATGAACGGTGGCATGCTCTTGGCCCAGGCGGTCCCCGGGTTTCGCCAGGTGGGGTTCCGCTGCTTGCCGGTGATCTTCCATTGCCCCGCCGGGGTCGGGTAACGGGCCGAACCACAGGCGATGGGTAGCTCGATCAGTGGTTGTTCGCGGTTGTAGAGCGTGAGCTTGTGTTCGGCCAGGTTGATGATAATGAACTGCCCGAACACCGCGTCGGTGACAGCGGCGGGGGTGCGCCCTACCTGCACGTCCACCGTGCGCTCCGCAGTCCCCAGCGCCTCCCGGGTGTCGGCCAGGAGCAGTTCGGGGTCGGCCTGGCGCCCATCCTTGGCCGGTACTATGACCGGTACCCCGGAGGTTACGTCGATGTAGGCGTCATGCATATGGCGGTTTATCCCCGCCAGGGCCTCCTGCAGAAACGCGCTCACCATCTCGCCGTTGTTTGCCGCCAACAGGGAGATATTGATATCCCTGGGCCGGTTGAGGAACCGGCGGGCCATCCGCTCGAAGAGGTTCACGCTCCAGGCCTGGCTGTAAGCACCGTCCACCATCTCCCGGTACTCCAGTTTGAGCCCGATCCTGTCCGGTGCGGCCTGGTACTCCTCGCCGTCTATCTTGAGCGTAAGGGGGCGGTTTGCCACCTCGGCGAGTTCCTTCTGGCATTTCTCCAGTGCCTCGGTCTTCGTGAGGCCGGATACGTTCGCCCCGACGATGCTCGAGCCGGCGGGAAAAGACCCGAAGGCGAACAGGTCCTGGATCAGCAGGTAGGAAAACAGGCCCACGGCAAGCGAAACCAGCAGCAACCCGCCGATAACCAGCATTACTGTAGATAGCTTCCTCTCCCCCAGCCAGAGCGCCGAACGGGAGGAAACACCAACCGATTTCAACTCATCATCCTCCGGGCCTCCACGGTATAGAGGATATTATAAGCGCCGCCCCGACACCGTACAATGTTAAATGCCAACTCTCATTACAGTTATACCACCGAAGCCGTCATCCCTTCCCGGCGGCGGTAAGCGCGGCGCGGGCCGCGTTGCGTATCTTCTCGGCGCGCTCCAATACCAGTGCTCCCCCACCGGAATCCCCGGCGGCGGGAAGGCCGCCCAGGAGCATCTGTAAGGTTTCGACGGCTTCCTCCCCGCCGATGTTTCCAAGGGCCTTCACCGACACGTACACCTTCCCCCAGCAGTTGGCGCTGAGAAGGTCGCCCGCGGCGGCGCGCTCCTCAATGAAACGGCCGAGCAGCGGTACCGCTTCCGCCAGGTGGCTCTTGCCGTAGACGCCGATCGCCCGGTGGTCGAGACAACCGCGGGATAGCAGGCGCAGCGGGTAACCCTCAGGGTCCGCCTCGGACAACATGCGCCGGGAGCCGGTTACCACCCTCCTGTTGTCTCCGGCGATGAACTCCTCCAGGAAAGACGCGTAATACTCCTCCCGGTAGAGGTGGCCAAGGGACTGGATGGCGGCAAGGCGCACATCGGGCCTCTGCCCCCCCCGGTCCCGTGCAACCGAGGCCAGCGCCATCCTCGCCCTCTCCCCGCCGACCTCGCCCAGCGCACGGGCGGCCATCGCTTGGATCTCGGGCGACGGGTCCGCGAGCGACTCGAGAAGGTACTCCGCGTCCCCCCGCCTCTCTGCCTCCTCAACGTTGGCTTCCGTCCGCTGGAGCCCGTTATTGCCTTTCAAGTGAACCCCCCTGAACGTTTCCCCCACTCATAGTCGGAACTTCTATGGTATTTTGTTCCCACAGAGCTCTTTGGGCTTGGCAACGACCCGTGGCGTGCTGGCCCCAGCCGGACTATATCGGCGTCCCTTATCAACCGTCTTGTTGGGCCAATAAGGGTCTCGTTCAACGCTTGCTTGGAACTTGTCCTGCAAAGCGTTGAAGACGGCTTCACGACTGAGGTAAGGATTCGCCAGGGGAGTAGAACTTCTACTCCTGATTACGCGAGCCCCGTTCACATCAGCGTGAAGTATCTTTCCACAGTTCTTGTTTT
>JAHIPE010000175.1 GCA_018894655.1 Actinomycetota bacterium | reverse complement strand
GTCCATCCCCGCGTCGGCGCAGGCCTCCGCGAGCTCTTCCAGCGGGCTTCCCCCGAACAGGAGGCTGAAGTTGCTGTGGCAGTTCAGGTGCACGAACTTGCTCAACTCTCAACCGACCTCCCGCGCACGGCGGGGCGCCTCAAGTTCAACCGCACCCCCGCTCCCCATCCGGCCCCTCCCGGCCAGGGGCGAGCACGGCGGTGCTCCCTCTTGATATCGCCGAGAAGCCGTAGCGGTTGCGTATCCGGTCCAGGCCCTCGTTCAGCCGGTCTGCCCTGAGGCTGCCGGAACCCGCCTCGCCCGCGTCGGTGAAGAGCTCCCCCTGGCACCCCGCGGTGACCAGGCTGGAGAGGGAAACCCCCACCAGCCTTATCAGCACGCCCTGGTCCAGGAGCTTCTCGAACAGCTCGCGAGCCACCCGGTAGACGACCTGCTCCTGGTCGGTGGCAACGGGGAGGGTGCGGAACTTCATGTAAGTATTGAAGTCGGAGTGGCGCAGCTTCACCGCCACCCTTGTGGTGGCCAGCCGTTCCCCCCTGAGCGCCCGGCAGCACTTCTCGGAGAGGAGGAGGAGCGTCGAGCGGACCAGCGGGTAGTCGATGGTGTCAGTGTCGTAAGTGGTCTCCCGGCTCACCGACTTCACCGTCCTCTCATTCTCCACCCGGCGCCGGTCGACGCCGCGGGCGTGCTGGTGAAGGACCCGCCCCCAGGACCCCAGGATGCTCTGGAGCGCTTCCACCGGCAGGAAGGTAAGGTCGCCGACCGTGCGTATTCCCATGTCCGACAGGGACCCGCGGCACACCGGGCCGACACCGGGCAGCTTCTCCACCGGGAGGGGGGCCAGGAACCCGAGCTCCCCGCCCGGGGGCACATCCAGGAACCCGTCCGGCTTGGCCAGCCCGGAGGCCACCTTGCTTACGACCTTGGCGGTGGAGAGCCCCGCCGAGGACGGAAGGCCCAACTCGTCCTTTATGCGGCGCCTTATCTCCTGCGCCACCACCACCGGCTCTCCCAGCGCCAGGCGGCAGCCGGTCAGGTCGAGGTACGCCTCGTCAATGCCCGCCGGCTCCACCAGGGGGGCGAACTCGCCCAGGATGTCGCGGACCAGGCGGGAGTAACGCAGGTAGGCGTGGAAGTTGCCGGGCAGGTAGACCGCCCCCGGGCACAGCCTGCCGGCGCGTGCCAGGGGCATGGCCGAGTGCACCCCGAACTCGCGCGCCTCGTAGGAGGCCGCGGACACCACCCCGCGGGTGCCGGGGTCGCCGCCCACGATGACCGGTTTCCCCTCCAGGGTGGGGTCGAGTACCCGCTCCACAGAGCAGAAGAACGCGTCCATATCGATGTGCAGTATCGCTTTTTCTCTCGGCATAACAGCCCGGCCCGCGCATTAGGCCGCGCCCTCGAAAGGCGCGGCGCTTCCACCTTACTTCCCCGCCGGGGGGAGGGGCCGCTCAAAGCAGGCGCAGGACCCCCTTCACAGTGCCCTGCACCTCCACGTGGTCGCCCGGGGCGAGCACGATGGGCTCCATTCGCGGGTTTGCCGGCTGGAGCCTGATCCGGCGGACCCCCCCCTCCTCCTCGGCGTAGAACTTCTTCAGGGTGGCTTCCTTTCCGTTGATGAGGGCGACCACGGTCTCGCCGTTCTCGGGGACGGGCCTCTCCTCCACCACCACGTAGTCGCCGTCCAGGATCCCCTCGTCTATCATCGATTGGCCCTTGACCCTGAGGGCGTAGCACCTCCCGCCGGAGGCCATCGGCGCGGGGACCTCTATCTCCTCGGAGACGGCCGCGGCCTCTATGGGCTCGCCGGCGGCGATGGTGCCGAGGAGCGGGATGACGGGAGAGCCGTCTCGGCGGGGGTACCCCCCGCCCTCGCGCCCGGTGAGGACCGAGCGCCCCCCGGCGGTGAGGAGGACCGACCGGGACCGGTCGCGTTGGCGGCGGATGAGCCCCCTGGCCTCGAGGCCGTCGAGGTGCTCGGCCACCGTGGCGACCGAGGAGAGCCCCAGCCCTCTCGCGATCTCCCGCAGGGTGGGGGAGTATCCCCACCTCCGGCGGAACCGCTCCAGGAACTCGAGCAGTTCCACCTGCTTCCTGGTCGGCGTTACCTCGTACACGTCGGGACTCCTTTCTGTTTCAGTATACCCGAACAAAAACCGAAAATCAAGGGCGCGCCAGCACTTCCCCTCTAGGCGCGCCGGGCACTATAATAGTCACGGTAGGATATCGACTGAGGCCGGAAGGCGAGGAGGTTTGAGATGAAGAAAAGGTTCTCTTTTCTGGTGGCGGTAATACTCGCGGTCGCGGTCCTGTCACCGGGCGTGGCGATGGGGGCGCCACCGCCGGGCGGCTACGTCGGCTCGTGGCAGTTATCGGCGGAGGGAGGGTTTGGTGTTGGGCCGGAGAACACCGCCGCCGTGCCCCTGGTGGAGTACGACGGCGACCTGTATGCCGGTGTGTCAAACGAGAACGGATGCCAGGTGTGGGTGAAGGGCGCCGGCGGCTGGAAGCAGGTGAACCAGCCCGGCTTCGGCGACGCGGACAACGAGGCGGTCGCCAGGATGGCGACGTTCGGCGGAAACCTGTACGCCGGGACCGCGAACCAGGCCAGCGGATGTGAGGTATGGAAGTACAACGGGACCGTGTGGACCCAGGTCGCCGACGGCAGCTTCAACAAGGCGAGCAACATCAGCGTGACCGCCATGGAGGTCTTCGGCGGAAAGCTGTACGTCGGGGTCGCCAACTTCGACATGGGTAGCATGAAAAGTGATGGAGGGGAGATCCACTCCTACGACGGCCTGGCATGGACCGCCGAGATGACCGACGGCTTCGGTGACACCAGGAACATGGCGGTCTCGTCGCTCGCGACCTACGGCGGAACCCTTTACGCGGGCACGACCCGTGTCGATATAAAGACAGAGTTAATCGGCTTCACCCGGATCAAGGCCACACTGACCAGCGTGGGCTGTGAACTGAGGAAGCTCAGCGGGGCTAAGTGGCCGAAGGTAGCCGGGGACGGCTTCACCGATAAGCGAAACGCGGCGGTGAGCGCGATGGAGGTCTTCGACGGCAAGCTTTTCATCGGCACCACCAACGGTGACGCGACCGCCACGGTGGATATAGTCACCCAGGAGGTATCCGAGTACTCGTACGAAACCGACGGACTGTGCGTCTACTCATACGACGACGTCAGTATCAGCGAGGAGATCAGGGGGGGCTTCGACTGCCCGGACGATTTCTCCGCGAACGACATGGTCACGATGGACGTCTCCGGCCGCGACATGCTGCTCGTCGGTGTGGGGCGGGTGGAAGGCGTGGGGAGGCTGAAGGCCTTCGACGGGAGTGACTGGTTCGCCGGGGCCCTGGATGGGTTCGGCAACCCGGACAACAGGGCGGTATCCGGCGTAGCCGTTTTCGACGGGAAGGCGTACGCGGGGACGGGCAACGATACCAGCGGCTGCGAGGTGTGGTTCGGGACGCCGCCGGCGAACAGGGGCGAGCTGTCCGAGACGTGGTACCTGGCCGAGGGCTCCACCAACGGGGGCTTCGAGACCTGGGTGCTGGTGCAGAACCCCGGTGACGAGAAGGCCACCGCCGAGCTTATGTTCATGACCGGCGCTGGAGAGGTAGCCGGCCCGACGCTGGAACTGGAACCGCACTCC
>JAHIPE010000174.1 GCA_018894655.1 Actinomycetota bacterium | reverse complement strand
GCAGTTCATCAACCTGTTCCTTACCGTTGACGGCGTAGCCACCGGCCGCCCTTACACGATATCCTCGCCGCCGTCAAGGCCGGGCTACCTGGACATCACGGTGAGGGAGATGCCGGACGGTTTTATTTCCAGGTACCTCTGCGAGCAGGTGAAGACAGGGGACAGGTTCGAGATTTCCGGCCCCGCCGGGTTCTTCTACCACGAGCCGCTGGCGGACACCGACGACCTGGTTTTCCTTGCCGGTGGAAGTGGGATCACCCCGTTTATGAGCATCATACGGGACGCCCTGGACATGAACCGGTGCCTCAAGATGCACCTCATATACGGGAGCCGGGTGCCCGGTGACATCATATTCGCCGAGGAGATCGCCGGGCTCGCCTGCGGCGAGAACGACCTCGAGGTGGACATCGTCATAAGCGAGCCGCCGGAGGATTTCCAGGGGATGTGCGGGATGCTGGACACCGGCGTTATCCGGTCACTGGTCGGCGACGTCGAGGGAAAGACATTCTACATGTGCGGCCCCCACGCCATGTACGGTCTCTGCCAGGACTCGCTGGACAACCTGGGGATTTCTCCCGATAAGGTCAAGAGGGAGCTCTCAGGGCCGCCCCCCGACATCACCGCGGTGGAGGGCTGGCCCGCCAGGCTCAAAGGTGACCAGGAGTTCAAGGTGAAGATAGAGGGAAGGCGCAACCGGCTAACGGTTCGGTGCGGCGAGCCCCTGCTGAACTCCCTGGAGCGGAACAATGTCACCATCGACAACCTCTGCCGGTCGGGGGAGTGCGGGGTGTGTCGCACCCGGCTTCTCGAGGGTGAGGTCTACATGCCGCCGGAGGCGACCGTCAGGAGGGCCGATCTTGCGTTCGGCTACATCCATCCGTGTATGTCGTACCCGATGAGTGACATAACCATCCGCCTGTAGCCCCGGTACCTCCTCACGCTTCTCGCAGCGCAAGTACTTTACCCCTAAACTTGTTGCGTTGGTGCCTGGCACCGTTGTTGCGTTTTGCACCGGGGCCCCCCCTTCGAGCGTTCCTGAAGCGGCCCACCTGGATGGCGCGAAGGCACTTGAACGGCAACAAGTCCCGGTGGTGCGCTCCGGGCATGATAACGTCGACATCCCGCCGGCGTATCGTCCATCGAGTGACGTTTGCTGATGGCGCCGCGTGGTAGTATGTAACGGCGGGTTCGTTTCTAATTGGATTGGGGTGATGGCCATGCCCGGCGACTTCTTTTCAGGGGTGGAGCAACTCGAGGCAAGCCTTGCCGGCATCAAGGCGAAGATACCGGTCTTCTACCGGGAAGCGCGTTGCTTCACCACAGTGTTTCCCGCCAGCATCATCGGCTTGCGGCGCCTCCTGCCGGACCGGAGGTTCGTGCCCGCCCAGGTGCTGCCCGGCATCGGGGCGGTCCACCTGACCGCCTTCGAGTACTACGACACTGACATCGGGCCGTACAACGAGTTCGGGATAGGCATCTTATTGAACAGCCCCTACTTCCTGCAAATACCCGGATATAACATGCTCAGGCAGCTTCTGCAGGATAGCTTCTACACCTACATCCACCGGCTTCCCGTTAACACCCAGGTTGCGCTGGACGGCGGGGTGGAGCTTTACAACTACCCCAAGACCATGAACGCAATCGAGTTCTCGGATACCTCCGACTGGGTAACCTGCGAGCTTGCCGAGGGCGAAGACCTGATATGCAGGGTCCGCGGGCGGAAGATACCGGCGACCAGGAGCACGGTGATGAAGTACTTCTGTCACCTTTACCAATACCAGCAGCCACAGTACGCCGAGTTCAAAGTCAACGCCCGCGAGTACGCGCTGGCGCTGGGGCGGGACAACGCTGAGCTGGAGCTGGGATTCTCCCACCCGGCGGCCAGGGAACTATCGGACGTCCTTCTCTCGACGAAACCACTGATGTACATCTACGTGCCCAGCATGCAGGCGATACTGTACGGGCCCGGGAACCTCTCGCTGGCCTCTATCGCGTTCTTTCTGGAGCGGGGGCTGGGCATCTCGGTTAACGAGCTGACCGCGCTCCTGGACAGGGAGCGTGCCGGGAAGAAGAAGAAGAAGGAGTAATGCCGCGATGCCGGAAGGCGACCCCCTGCTGAAAGACGTAAGAAAGCGGGTGCTGGGCGATTTCCCGGCGCTACAGGAGATAAGGCGAAGGCGCCCGCTGTACGTAGAGAAGCTGGTCAAGACGGTGCGCGACTGCGCCGAGTACAACCAGCGCTACGCCGCTCCGGCGGCGCTGGAACTGGACTGGCGGATGGAGCAGGACCACGATTACTTCGCCTGGGACCTGGTGAAGGCGGGGCTCCAGTACCGCTTTCTTTCACTCGCCATCCCCGGGATGGTGGAGGGGGTCGGCGGGCTGACTGTCATGTTCGCCCTGGCGATGGAAGAGATGTGCTCCACCTGCGCGGGGATAGCCAACATCTTCGGCGCACATGCCCTGGGGATATCCCCCCTGCTGGTCTCCGGCGCCCTGGCCCAGTGGGAGACCGTCCTCCGGGAGGTCGCTCGGAAGGAGAAGGAAGGGGAGCCGGTGCTGATGGCCGCCGCCATAACTGAGCCCTCAGCGGGTACCGATGCCGAGGAGCCGCACTTCCTGGCAAAAGCCCGGCTCTCGATGAACGCAAGTAAGGTGCCGGGGGGGTACGTGCTCAACGGGAGGAAGTGCTTCATCTCCAACGGCTCGGTAGCCACCTACACGATGGTCGCCTGCGCGTTGGACCGGGAGCGCCCGCTCGAGACCTGGACGTCGTTCCTGGTGCACAGGGACATGGAGGGCTTCTCGGTGCCGCGGGTCGAGGAGAAGATGGGGCAGCGGGCATGTCCCGCCGCCGAGTTGCTATTCGAGGACTGCTTTGTACCCGACGAGAACGTGCTGGGGTTCGAGGGCGATGGGATGCAGCCGGGAACACTTCTCATCCTTGCCGCTTCACGCGCGCCGGTGGCGGCTATCGGCACCGGGATCGCCCGGGGGGCCTACGAGTGGTTCCTGCGCTGGGCCAGGAGGGGGAAAGGTGGTCGGGCGCCCATCGATGAGCAGAGGGTGCAGATGGCGCTGGCCGATATGAAGACCCGCGTCAGTTTGGCCCGGTGGGCGTACTTCAACGCCGCGCTGAGTTTTGACGCGACGCTGGGCAAGGTGCTAAGCGGGGTACCGATGAAAGCCATCGGGTTGTTGCCGCGCTCGGTTCGCACCTCCGAGGGGATGCAGCGGGTCTACCTCTCCCGCGCGGCCAAGCGGGGGGTGGAAGGAATAGTCGCCGCCTACATCACCTCGGAGGAGGTCACCAAGGCGCTGGCCAACTCATCGTTGGCAAAGGCGGTGGGTGGCGACACCGCGATGTACGTAAGCTCCATGGCCCTGGAGATGATGGGTGCCGACCAGGGGGAGGAGAGGGTCTGGGTGGAGAAGTTCTTCCGCGACGCCAAGCTTACCCAGATATACGAGGGGACCAACCAGCTTAATCGCCTGACCGTGTTTATGTCGGACGTCGACGACAGCCTGAGGGTGGAGCTGAAGCCGTTCATCGGGCGCGGGCCGGGGAAGGGGGCGAAGTAGATGGAGCTTACTCGCGACCTCATGCTCGACCAGGAGAGCCGAATGCTGGTCCGCTCGGTGGCCGAGTTCCGGGAGCAGGTGATAGACGGGTCGGCGAGGGAGATGGACGAGTTCCCCTCCTCGGGCGTGATAGAGAAGGCCTGGAAGAGCGCGGCCTCACTGGGCCTGGTGTCCGCCCTTCTCGGGGAGGGGTCCGGCGGGCAGGGCATGGACATCTACTCGTTCTGCCTGGCCCTTACCGAGGTGGCCCGCGGCTGTGCCGGGTTCGCCGCGTTGCTGCTCGTTCACAACCTGGCGCTGTGGGCGCTGGAGGCGGCCTCCCAGGAGGCCGACGAGGCGCTGACCGGCGGGGAAGCAAGGGTTACGATGGCCTGGCCGGTGAAGGAGGCAGGCGGCACCGCCCGGGCGGAGTTCGTGCCAGGCCTCACCGGCGCGGCGGCCTGTGTTCTCCCGTTGGCGGGAGGAGGGCTCTGCCGGGTCGCCCCCGGTTGTGAAGGGGTGACGATAGAGGGGATAGAGGCGCCGATGGGGCTCAGGGCATCGAGGCCGGCATCGCTGGTGGTCGAATCCGCCGGAGGCGCGGTGGTGGGCGACCTTAACGGGAAGAGGGACGAACTGGAAGGTTGCCTGCTGCTGGGGATTGCCGCGCTGTCGCTGGGCCTTGCCCGCCACGCCTTCGAAGGTGCCCGGGAGTACGCGCGGGAACGGTACCAGGCGGGGGATTACATAATAAACCACCAGCAGATCAGGTTGATGCTCGCCGGGATGGTGGTGGGCATCGAGGCCGGGGATGCCTCCCTCCGGCAGGCAGCGACGGCGGGAGGGTGTGCCCTTCACCTGCCCGCCTCCAGGGCGGCAAAGGTCCTGGCCTGCGACCGGGCGGTGTCGGCCACGCTGGACGGGATTCAGGTCCACGGCGGCTACGGGTACATGCGCGACTACGGGATGGAGGTCCTGCTGCGCGACGCCAAGTACTGCCAGTCGTACCCCAGGTCTCCGCAGGAGGAGATGCTCGACCTGGTCAAGCCCGCCGATTGAGCACTTCACTCCGCCTGTGAAACGCAAAACGCAACATGGTGCCAGGCACAAACGCAACATTGCATCTTGAAAACGCAACATGGTGCCAGGCACCAAACGCACGGAAGACACACCGGCCCAACAGTTGAGGGCGAACTCTCAGTCCACCCGGCCGGAGACAGAAGGAAGGAGAGTGATGAAAGAGTTCAGTGGGAAAGTCGTTGTGGTGACCGGCGCCGCCAGCGGTATAGGCAGGGAGATAGCCCTTGCCTTCGCCAGGCGCGGGGCGCGCCTGGTCATTGGCGACATCAACGGTGACGGGCTTCGGGCGGTCGGGGAGGAGCTCGAGGCGCTGGGGACCGAGTTCTTCGCCGAGGTCGTTGACGTCTCCCAGGCGTGGCAGATGGAGGAGTTCTGCGAAACCACCTACAAGCGGATGGGAAGGGTGGATGTCCTGTGCAACAACGCGGGGATCGGGTTGGGGGGAGCGTTCGAGGACCTGACCCTGGACGACTTGAAGTTGGTCATGGGAGTGAACCTGTGGGGCGTCATCCACGGATGCCACTTCTTCTACCCCCGCATGATAGAGCAGGGCGGGGGCGGCCATATTGTCAATACGTCCTCGGGGGCGGCGCTGGCGCCGATTCCGATGTTGACCGCTTACACCTGTACCAAGTGCGGGGTGCTGGGCCTTTCCGAGGATCTGCGCGGAGAGGCGGCACTCCACGGGATAGGCGTAACCGCCCTCTGCCCCGGGATAATATCCACCAATATCATGAAGACCACCGGGATTCGCGCCCGGACCAGCCGGTGGTCCGAGGATGAGTCCAGGGGTAAGCTCAAATGGCTCATGGAGAAGCGCGGCCTGCTTCCCTCGAAGGTGGCCGAGAAGGTTGTACGAGGGGTCGAGAGGAATAAGGGCGTTGTGCGCGTTGGGCCGGAGACGTACCTGATTGACATCGTGCACAGGGTGAGCCGCCACCTCAACGATTCAATCCTCAAGTTCAGTTACTGGTTTATCAAACGGTGGTTCTAGCGGTGGAGCGGACCTGGGTTTTCACTCGAGAGAGGAGAAGCCCGGGGAATGGAAAAGAGAGATTTGGCGAGCCGCACGAGACCAGCAGAAACCACCCTAAGGTGTTACCTGCGGCCATACCCATCATGTGCTTGATGACCCCAAACGTGGGCATGCGCCACTTAGAGCACTACTCTTGCTGAAGCCCTATAGAGCGTTGCCTGCAACGCCGGCCCGGCGGCCCTCCTCGCGGTGAGTCACCGTACCGGCGCGCATCCTCTAAACCTAGTAGCGGTACGACCCGCCGCCGCCGCCGCCGCCTCCGCCACGGGAATCGTCGTCCCTGCGCGGACGAGCTTCATTCACGTTGATTTGCCGGCTGTCCAGCTCCTTGCTGTCCAGGCCTTCGATGGCGGCCTTGCCCTCCTCATCGCTTGGCATCTCCACGAAGCCGAAGCCCCTGGACCTGTTGGTATTACGGTCCATTATGACATCGGACGACTCGACCGTCCCGAACTCCTCGAACGCCTGACGAAGGCTATCGGAGTCAGTGCCATAGCTAAGGTTACCTACGTAGATCCTCATATGTCTTTCCACCTCCTCCCGGTATAAAAAAACCGAGGATGCGGTCTCCTCGGAAAAAGCTTCAATACCCACCAGAAAAACCGTCGTAACAATTAATGAATTATAGCAGAATAGTTAAAGTCAAGCCACCGCAACTCATTTGCGGCCGGCCCCGGGGGATGGATAGAATCGAAAAACGACGGCACCCGAGGTGGTTTCTAAGGAACGGTGTTGAGATGAACGAGTCCGGTGGACCGGTTTCCTTGCCTGATTTGAAGAAGAAGCCGATGCCTGAGCATGTTGCACCGATGTCGGCGGTTACCCCGAATTGAAATCCCTGGGAGAGGAACTGGAGGGCCGCCCGTTACACTCAAGTGGTATCCCGACGGCGTCTGAACCCTGGTTCTTAAACCGGGTCAGGCCGGGCGGCGGCGGTTCAACAGCTTACTCAGCGAGCGGTAGGTGCGAGCGTTCAGGACGTCGCCTTTCTCCAACCAGCCGCGGCGAGCCTGGTTGATGCCGTGCTTCATAAAGTCTAGGCCCCTCAGGCTATGCGCGTCGGTGGCGATGGAGATCTTGACGCCGTGGTCGTGGGCCAAGCGGCAGGCGAGGTCGTCGATGTCCAGTCGGTTGGGGGCTGCGTTGAGCTCCAGGCACGTACCGGCGCGGCCGGCGGCCATCACGATGTCCTCCAGGTTGGCGCCGTACGGCGGGTTCTTGTTTATCCTCCTGCCGGTGGGATGGGCAAGCGTGTCCACCAGCGGGTGGTTGATCGCCCTGACGACGCGCCCGGTCATCCGGGTGGGCGACATCTCCGTGTCGTAGTGGACCGCCACCACCACGTAGTCGGCCCTGGCGAGGATCGTGTCCTCCAGGTCGAGCGAGCCGTCCGGGAGGATGTCGACCTCGACCCCCTTGAGCAGGTGGATACCGGGGGTCACCGCGTCGAGCCTCTCGACCTGCCGCCAGTGCCCCAGCAACGCCCTGCCGTCGAGGCCCCCCGGCACCCTCTTGGAGTGGTTGGTGATGGCGAGAAACAGGTACTTCCTTCGGCGGGCCTCAGCCACCATGTCCTGAAGCGAGTCCTTCCCGTCGGTGGCGTCGGTGTGGATGTGCAGGTCGCCCCTGATATCCTCGAGGTTTACCAGGTCCGGCAGAAGCCCTTCCATCGCCAGCCGTATCTCGCCCCTGTTCTCGCGCAGTTCCGGGGGTATCCACGGCAGCCCCAGCGCCGCGTAGACCTCCTCCTCGGTCCTGCCGGCGGCTTTCTTCCCTTCGCGGAACACGCCGTTCTCGTTCAGCTTGAGCCCCCGCTCGAGGGCCATTCGTCCGAGGGTCAGGACGTGCGCCTTCGACCCGGTGAACCGCAGGAGGGACGCCCCGAACGAGTCCTCGTCCACTACCCGCATACCGACCTGGATGCCCGGGTCTATCACAACCGAAGACCCCGTCGGGCCGGTGGCGATGACCCGGGCTATCGGGGCGAACTCCTCGAATAGCTCAATGGCGGCCTGAGTGTCGCCGCAGGCGACCAGGACGTCAAGGTTGCCGACGGTCTCCGCCAGGCGCCGGTAGCTTCCGGCGACCTCGATGCGTTTCAGCCCGGGGACGGCGCTCATATGCTCGAGGATGGAGAGCGCGTACACCTCCGCCTCCGAGCGGAAAAACCGCCTGCCGGGGCCCTTGATGGAGTGGATCCCCTCCAGTATCTTGCGCTCGGTCTTGGGACCGAACCCCTTGAGCCGCCGGACCTTTCCGCTGCCGGTTGCTTCCTCCAGGGTGTCCAGGCTGGTTACCCCCAGTTCCAGGAAAAGCTCGTGGGTCTTCCGTGGCCCCAGGCCGGGCACCTTCATGACCTCCAGCAGGCTGCCGGGCAGCTGGGCCTCTAGATCCTCCATCAGCGCGAGGTCCCCGGTCTCCAGTATCTCCCGTATCCTGCCCGCGAGGTCCCTGCCGATGCCCGGCAGGTCCTCGAGTTTCCTGTCCTTGCTGGCGGCTATGACGTGCAGGGGGGTGGAGAGGTCCCTTATGACCCGTGACGCGTTGCGGTACGCCCGTACCCGGTAGTAGCCGGCCCCGTTTACCTCCAGGAGGTCGGCCACCTGGTCGAAGATCCTCGCGATATCAGTGTTCTCGGCGGTCATGATCGTATATCCCGGCTTTCTTCGGATGCAAAACGCAAGATGGTGCCAGGCACCAAACGCAAGATGGGGCCTGGCCCCTAACGCACGTTTCAGTCTGGTGCCCGCAGCACGAACGGCGTTCCCTCCAGGACGCGCGACAGCGACGTGACCTCGTAGCCCCGGCGCTGTATCTCGGGGATCACTCGAGCCAGCACCTCGTAGGTGTTGTACCCCCCGAAGTGGAAGAGGATGATGGCTCCAGGCCGGAGGTTGCCCAGGATGTTGTTGACCTGGAAGTCCACTGTCACCCCTTTACTGGTGTCCCCGCTACTCACCGTCCAGTTCACCATCCAGAAGCCCTGCTCGGCGGCCCACTGCAGGCAGGCATTGTCGTACGCCCCCCCGCTGAAGCGGGTGTAAGGGTAGATCTCGTGGGTGACCCGGGTGATGGCCTCCTGCGAGCGCCATAGCTCATCCACCACGAACGCATGGTCCTTGCCGCTCATGACGTAGTGGGAGTAGGTGTGGTTGCAGACCTCGGCCCCCGCGTCGCGCACCGCCCGCACCAGGTCGAGGTTGGACTCGGCGACGCCCCTGCCCCCGATGAGGAACGCGGTCCATTCGATATCCCACTCCTTCAGGAGCTCCAGGATCCTCATGTCGGTGTTCCAGCCGTCGTCGATCGTTATGGCGACCCGCTTCAACTCGGGGTTCCCACAGGTGATGGCCTGGACCGGCCGGGCGGGAGGCAGCTTGCCCGCCAGGTTCGTCTCGTCGTACGTTACCAGGTGGTCGCCCACGACCATGTCTTTCGGCAACACCGACGCCGACTTGTCGATCTTGTCGAAGCTGAAGGCCTGGTGTAGCGGTACACTCTTGACGCGGCCGCAGGCCGCCGCGGCCAGCACCGCGAGAAGCAGTGCCGGGAGAAGGGCTGTTTTTGTGATCCTGTTGGAGGTTTTCATTACGGTTTATGTTGTTGTATCGCCGCGTACGTCCGTATAGTGTCGCACAACACGATGTCATTTTCCAGAATCCGCTGTGCTAACAGGCGCCGCGCCTTCATATAGAATGAAATGTCACGTTTCTGCGGCGTAAGGGAGGAGGTGCGGTGGACATCGGCTCCACGGTTACGCTGAACAACGGGGTGGGGATGCCCTGCCTGGGGTTTGGAACCTTCAGGCTCGAGGGCGGGGGAGAGGCGCGCTCCTCCGTGCTCCTGGCGCTTAAGGCCGGCTACCGGCTGATAGACACCGCCTCCATGTACGGCAACGAGAGGGAGGTGGGCGCGGCCGTCCGGGAGAGCGGAATCCCCCGCGAGGAGGTCTTTATCACCACCAAGCTCTGGAACACCGACCACGGGTACGACCGGGCGACGGCGGCGTTCGAAGAGAGCTTCCGCAAGCTGGACCTGGGCTACATCGACCTGTACCTGGTTCACTGGCCGGTCGAGGGCCTGCGGATGGATTCCTGGAGCGCGATGGAGTCTCTCCTGGCCGGGGGCAGGTGCAGGGCCGTAGGAGTCAGCAACTACATGGTGAACCACCTGGAGGAGCTCATGGCAAGCTCAGACGTGGCCCCCGCTGTTAACCAGTTCCAGCTCAACCCGTACTGCTTCCAGGAAGAGCTACTCGACTACTGCCTGAAACGCGGTATCGCCGTGCAGGCGTACTGTCCCATCGCCAGGGCCAGGAGGATGGGAGACCCGGGGCTGGTTGATATCGCCGCCCGGTATAAGAAGACCCCGGCGCAGGTACTCATCCGCTGGTCCTTGCAGCGCGGCGCGGTGCCGGTTCCGAAGTCGGCCGACCGGGAGAGGATCGTCGAGAACGCCGATGTCTTCGACTTCTCTATATCCCCCGCGGACATGGAGGCGCTCGACTCGTTCAACGAGGACCTCCATGTGGGATGGGACCCGAGGGGTGCGCCATGAGCAGCGAGTTTGTCTTCGATGGCCATATCATAGCCTGTGCCACCGTAGCCGAGGAAATGACGCGGCTTGGTGTCCCCGAGGGCCGGATGAAAGTGCTGGAGTTCGGCCTGCACCTGGACCCCGATGAGCTGAGGAAAGCGTTGCAGTCCAGCATAGACGCGCTGGCGGGGGACGCCGATATCCTGCTGGGCTACGGGCTGTGCTCCTACGCGGTGGTGGGGCTGAAGTCGGGGGGCCACCGGCTGGTATTACCCATGGTGCAGGACTGCATATCGCTTTTCCTGGGGTCCGAGGAGGCGCGCATGGCCATGCTCGAGGAGGAGCCGGGCACCTACTTCCTCACCAAGGGGTGGATCGAGGCGTCCGACAGTGCCTACACCGAGTTAATGAGGCTAAAGGAGCGGTACGGTGAGCAGCGTGCCAGGAGGGTCACGAGGGCGATGCTCGCCAACTACACGCGGCTGGCGCTGATAGATACCGGGGACTACCAGATGGACGAGTATCGCGCCTTCGCGCGGTTACAGGCGGAGCTCCTGGGGCTGGGCTACGAGGAGATACCCGGCTCCAACCGGCTGCTCGCAAAGATGCTCTCCGGCGACTGGGACTCCGAGTTTCGGGTGGTGCCGCCCGGCGAGACGGTTGCTATGCCTGAACTCCGTGGTGCTTAACCCCCCCACCCCAACCCTCCCCCCTGAGGGGGGAGGGGGCTACATGCTTGAGGGTTCTCAACCCCCCGGAGCCGCACGCGCCTGGGAAGACGCGGCTCAAAAGGGGATGTCGTCGGGACATCGGCGCGACGAAGTCGTGTCCCCGAGTGGAAATTGCCTCGCCGGACCGCATGATGGATAATTATCATCGGCTGTGTTGAGCAGTTGACGGAGCCATCGCACGTCGAGAAACCGCTCTACCTCGAAGGATGGTGTTGCCTCTTGGGTTCTCGCACTGAAAGAGTCCTCGCCGCACTGGAGCTCCGCGAGCCGGACCGCGTCCCCACTATGGACGTGATGGAGGAGTACGCCAATATCTACAAGATACTCGGGAGGAGGCCGATCCCGCTTGGTTTTCTTTTCTCGAACAAGTACACGGGAAGGGTCATCGACCGGCTGGCCCCGCTCATCAACAGGTCACACGTCATGGACCGCGAGATGGACCGCTTCTCCTACGACAGGACCGCCGCATCGGTGAAGATGGGCTACGACGCCTCCTGGGTTATGCACGTCCCGATATGGCGGTTCGACAACTCGAAGGTGGGAACGGACATCTACGGGCGCTACTACGACGTGGTGTTCGACCGCGAGGGGAACATCGGCACCCCGATGTACCGGGGAGGGCTGATAAAGAGCCCCGCCGACTGGGACGCCTGGGACAAGAGGGACCTGCTGCGTTTCCCGGCCAGGACTAACGTCGCCTTCTCTCGTATAATCAAGGATTTCGGGAACGATATCTTCGTGATGGCCGGCTTCCTCTACGGCCTGTTCGAGAACTCCTGGCAGCCGCTGGGCTTCGAGCGGTTCGCGGTCGCCGTCCACAAGGAGAAGGAGTTCATCAGCAGGATCATCAAGTTCTACGAGGACCATTTCTGCATGATGCTGGAAGCGTGGGCCGACGCGGGGGTACCAGGGGCTATATACACCGACGACATGGCGTACCGTTCCGGCCCCATGATATCCCCGCGCATGATGAGGGAGCTGTACACAGACTCGCTCAGCCGTATAACCGAGACCGCCCACCGTCTGGGCATGAAGATAGTGGCCCACTCCTGCGGGAACGTGTACGCGCTGCTGGAGTGGTTAGCCGAGTGCGGGTTTGACGGGGTGCACGCGCTGGAGCCCACCGCCGGTATCGAGCTTGCCACGGTGAAGGAGATGGTGGGAGACCGCCTGTGCCTGGTGGGCAACATGGACATAACCCGCATACTGGTGGACGCGGACAGAGAAGAGGTGTTCCAGGCGGTACGCGAGTCCATCCAG
>JAHIPE010000173.1 GCA_018894655.1 Actinomycetota bacterium | reverse complement strand
TTTCTCAAAGGACAAGGCGAAGTCAACGCAATGGCGGGCTTTCCGCCGAAAAAACCGGTTGGACCTTGTCCCTATCGACCTCGCGGAAGTAGTTACATCGATTGTCAAGTTCGTTGGTCCTGTGTTGTCCGCCATAGAGGGCGGGGGGTCTCTTAGTGATACTTGGGCACCGCCCGGACCCTGGAAGCGTGATTGATCCGTCTCCAGCGCCAGAATGCCAACAATCTACCAACATACTGCGTGGTAGAAGATGGTGGAGAATGGCGCTGTTGAAACGCTCACCGCTCAACCGTTTCCGGGGCTTTCACGCAAGAAGCCGGTCAGTTCCCGCAGTGCATCAATGTATCCGGCGGTGCCCCCGCCGGCGATGACCTTCCAGGCGACGTCGCTTATCACAGATTGAGCGCGCCAGCTTTCCCTCGCGCTTATGTCCGAGATATGGACCTCCACCACCGGCAGACCGGCAGCCTCGAATGCGTCCCTGAGCGCGTAACTGTAATGCGCCAGGGCCCCCGGGTTGGCTATGATCCCGCTCGCCTTTTTCCTCTCGGCGTGGACGCGATCAATCAGGTCACCCTCGTGGTTGGACTGATAGAAGACGACTTCCACCCCGAGTTCGGTCGCGAGTTCGGCGAGCTCCCGGTTTATCTCCTCCAGAGTCTTGCCGCCGTAGTGAGCGGTGTCTCTTTCCCCAAGCAGGTTCAGGTTGGGACCGTTTATCACCAGTATCCGCTCCATCTCACGCACCACCCATCAGTCGCTGGTAGCATTCCGCAAGCACGGCCGTGTCGAGGTCGTGACGCACCATCGCGTTGCCCTCTCCGGCAAGCAGCACCATGGTGAGACCGCCGCGGCTCTTCTTGTCCTGCCACATGGCGTCAAGGACCCGCTCGAACTCCGGGGCCGGCGGGTAAGGGGCAACGGGAAGACCCAGCGACGCGAGCACCTCGAGGTGCCGGTCCACCAGGCCTCCATCGGTTATCCCCACCTCGGCGGCTACATGCGCGGCGAAGACCATCCCCACCGACACCGCCTCCCCGTGGGTGTAGGTCTCGTAACCCGTCGCGGCCTCAAGCGCGTGGCCCAGGGTATGGCCGTAGTTCAGCACCGCCCTCACCCCGGTATCGTACTCGTCGGCCGACACTATCCGCGCCTTGATTCCCGCGCACAGGTTGACCACCGTCGCGAGCTCCTCCTTATCGAGCTCTTTCAGCAGGTCCGCCGACTCGGCAAGCGGCACCGGCCATAGCTCCGGCCGGAGGAAGCTGTACTTGGCGACCTCGGCCAGGCCGGACCTGTACTCTCGCTCCGGCAGGGTCTCGAGCGTGTCAACGTCACAGATCACCGCCACCGGCTGGTGGAACGTGCCCACCAGGTTCTTTCCCCGGGGAAGGTTCACCCCGGTCTTGCCGCCTATCGATGAGTCGACCTGTGACATGAGCGTGGTGGGGACCTGCAGGACAGGCACGCCCCTCTTGTACACCGAGGCCACGAAACCGGCCAGGTCCCCCACCACCCCTCCCCCGAGGGCTACCAGGAGGTCCGCTCTCCTCATGCCCGAACCGGTCAGGAAATCAAGCAGCTCGAACGCCTTGTGCACGCTCTTCGACCCCTCGCCCGGCTCTATCGAGATCGAGGCCACCTCCAGCCCGGCGCGCCGCAGGCCCCGGGTGACGGTGTCCCCGTACAGGGGACCGACGTTGTCGTCGGTGACCACCAGCGCGCGCCGCCAGCCGTCCTCCACCAGGAGCTCACCCGCGCCGCCCAGGAGCCCGTCTCCGACGAAGACCGTGTAGCTTCGCGGTCCCAGTTCCACAAGCGTCCTCTCAAGGCCCATCAGGCCTCCCCGCCGCGCGGGAGCGGAAATCCGCGGCTATCTCCCGGGCGACCTCCGCCGGTGTCCTGCCGGTGGTCTCCACCACCACGTCCGCCGCCTCCATGTACACACCGTGGCGTACCCGCACGAGTTCCTCCACCTCGCTCTTCTCTTTACCCAGTAGTGGGCGACCACAACCGCCTCCGGCCCTCCGGTACACCTCTTCGGGGGAGACGTCCAGCAGGTACATCACCCCCGCCCTCTTGAGCAGGGTCACGTTACGCTCATCAAGGACCGCCCCGCCGCCGACGGCGATTATCACGTTTACCTTTGAGGCCGCGCGGGAGACAGCGGTACGCTCATACTCACGGAACCGGCGCTCGCCCCCGCTTTCAAATATCTGTTCTACACTCGCCCCGGCACTCGCCTCCACCATGCCGTCGGTGTCCACCAGGGCCATCCCGGTATCTCCGGAGAGGATTTCGCCCACGGTGCTCTTACCGGAGGCCATAAAGCCGGATAACACGATGTTGCTTTTCTCCATGTCGGGTCAGCCCCCGCGCTCCCACAGCCCGCTGATCCGCTCCAGGTAACCCGCGAGATTATGCTGTAGCTCCTCCATGGAGTCCCCGCCGAACTTCTCGGTGACGGCGTCGGCCAGGACCAGGGCCACGACCGCCTCCCCCACCACCGCGGCCGCGGGGACCGCGCAAACGTCCGCCCTCTCCTTGAAAGCCCGGGTGGGCTCCAGTGTATCCAGATTCACCGTGGCAAGCGGGCGGGCCAGGCTTGGTATCGGCTTCATGGCCGCCCGCAGGACCAGGGGCTCGCCGTTGGTCATCCCCGCCTCCAGACCCCCGGCCCTGTTGGTCCCACGGTAGAGCCCACTGCTCCCGTGGAATATCTCGTCGTGGGCGCTCGAACCACGCATCGCCGCAAGCGAGAACCCGGCCCCCACCTCCACTCCCTTGATCCCGGGAATCGAGGCCAGCGCCCCGCAAAGCCTCCCGTCCAGCCGAAGATCGTACTGGGCAGGGGAGCCCAGCCCGGGCACCACACCGAAAGCGGCCACCTCGAAGACGCCGCCCAGGGAATCACCTTCCTCTGACGCGCGGTCTATCTCGGCGGTCATCAGGCGGGAGGCCTCGGGGTCCGCGCAACGCACAGGGTCCTGTTCGACACCGTCGAACATGTCCGGGCTTAAAGACTCTCCCGGCTCGGCGCTTACGCTCCCTATTCGGATGACCCTGCTGGCAACGGTAATGCCTACCTCACCTAACAGCAGTTTGGCCACCGCCCCCGCCGCGGCCCTGGAAGCTGTCTCGCGGGCGCTGGCGCGCTCCAGCACGTCACGGGCGTCGCCGCTGCCTGTCTTTAGCATGCCGGCGAGATCCCCGTGGCCCGGCCGGGGTTCGGTCTCCGGCGGGGGGCGCTCCCCCCTGGGCGCCTCCACCGCCATCGTCTCGCTCCAGTTCTCGTGGTCGCGGTTCTCTATGAGAACGGTTATCGGGGCACCGGTGGTGAAGCCGAGCCTGACCCCCGACAGTATCCGGGCCCTGTCGCTCTCGATGCGCATACGCTCGCCCCGGCCGTAGCCGCTCTGCCTCCGGGCGAGATCCCGGTCGATATCCTCACCGGAAATCGCAAGCCCCGCCGGCAACCCATCTATGATCACCGCCAGCGCCGGCCCGTGTGACTCGCCACCGGTTAGAAACCGCAACAACGTTTTTTCCTTTCTCCGAAATATTGAAAACGATTATAACATCCAACCAAGAAGATAACAGTGGGGTTTCCTCTCGTTTGAGGGCGGTCTCTCAGGCCGCCCGTGGCCAGACGGAACCGCGCCTGAGAGACGCGGCTCAAGCACCCCTACGTTTGAGGGCGGTCTCTCAGGCCGCCCGGAGCAGAAAAGATCAACTGATCCGCGCCTGAGAGACGCGGCTCAAGGGGGGTCGAGACGCGGCTCAAGCACCCCTACGTTTGAGGGCGGTCTCTCAGG
>JAHIPE010000021.1 GCA_018894655.1 Actinomycetota bacterium | reverse complement strand
GTTAAAGAAAGCCTCCTCACTATACCGATACTACTCTCGGGAGCATAGGGAGTGAAAATGGACAAGCCTAAGATTCTTGTGGTCGAGGACGAGCGCGACGTTGCCAAAGTCATATCGATAAACCTCAAGCTCGAGGGCATGGACGTGGTGGAGGCGCACGACGGGCCGAGCGCCCTGGCGCAGATAGACCAGTTGAAACCCGATTGCGTCGTCCTCGACATCATGCTTCCCAAGATAAGCGGTTGGGACATCCTGAAGCGCATCAAGTCCGACCCCGAGACCTCCGACATGCCGGTGGTAATGGTCACCGCCAAGGTTGCCGAGCGTGACCAGTTGCGGGGCCTCGGAGCAGGCGCGGACAAGTATATAACCAAGCCTTTCAGCCCCCTCGCGCTGACCGACGCGATAAAGAGCGTGCTCAAGCCCCAGGTCCGTGACGTTGTGGCGCGCGAACGCAGGGAAACCATCGAGCGCCTGCAGCTTTCGACGATCTACAAGATATCGGACATCCTGATCTCCGCCCCGACGCTGGACGAACTCCTCAAAGGTATCGCCGAGAAGCTTGTGAGCCTCTTCGACCTCCCTTCGTGCGCCATGATCCTCAGTTACGAGGATGAACCGGAGATCTACACGTTCCGGGAAGCCACCGGCAAGCCGGGGCGCGGCAGGAGCATCGGCAGGAGCACCTTTTCGCGAGACGTCGACATGAAGCTGAGGCAACTGTTTTCCACCAATCGCCGTCCCGCCAGGATCAGCGAGCTGGAGGAGTTCGACCTCGACAACATATTCCCGTGGTCGCAGACGGCGGAGGATGGCTATGTCCTTCCCCTCTTCGAGCACAACACCTACCTCGGGTCCGTGGTGATAGCGGGTCAGTCCGATGTCAACCTGTCCCTGGACGAGGAAGACCTGCTGGCTACCATAGCGAACCAGGTCGCGGCCGCCGTCGCCCGTGCCCGTCTACATGAAAACCTACGGGAGGACGAGATCGTCCACCGGCGGCTTCTTCATCAGACCATTACCGCCCAGGAGACGGAGCGCAGGCGCCTCGCCGGGGAGTTACACGACAGCGTTGTGCAATCGCTTGTCGGGCTGTCATACCAGCTCCAGGCCGTGAAGAAGAAGATCCCTCCGGAATCGGATGAAAGCGAGGTCCTCCCGGTGCTCAATCTTCTCGAGGAACAGCTTAATGAAAGCATCAAGGAACTAAGGGACCTGCTCCTGGGCCTCAGGCCTCCGATGCTGGATGACATGGGGCTGCTCTCCGCGATTGAGACTCGCCTCAAGAACTTCGGGATAAAGAATGGTATCCAGACCAGCTTCCAACCCCCGGAGGAGTTGCCTCCGCTGTCCAAGGATGCCCAGATCAACCTCTACCGGACAATCCAGGAGACCCTTAACAACGTCGAGAAGCACGCCAAGGCCTCCCACGTAACCATCGAGGTCGAGACGACCCCACAGAAGCTATTCATCAGCATCCGTGACGACGGCAAGGGGTTCTCCGTCCGTGACAACAGGGAAAAGCAGCGCCGCCTGGGCATAGCTTATATGCGCGAGCGGATTGAGCTTCTGGGCGGTAGCTTCAAGATAAGATCGGAACCAGGGCGGGGAACTGTCGTGTCCCTGAAACTACCGATGAAGTCAATCCTGGAGGGATGACCATGCCCCCGATAAAAGTGATGATCGTTGACGACCACAACCTGGTCAGGGAAGGGCTGAAAGCGGTGTTCGCTCAGAGAATCGAGATCGAGATCATAGCCGAGTCCGGGTCCGGGGAAGAGGCCGTGGAGATAGCAGCCGAGATCGAGCCGGACGTGATCCTCATGGATGTCAGCATGCCGGGCATGAACGGGATACAAGCCACCAGGTTGATACGGGAGGCGAACCCGGAGGTCAAGATAGTGATCCTCACCATGCTCAACCAGGTTGGTTACGTCTATGAAGCCGTCAAGGCCGGCGCCACCGGCTACATGCTGAAGAGCACCTCCTCGGACGACCTCGTCGAGGCCATCCAGGCGGTCCATGAGGGGAAAGCCCTGCTGCACCCCGATGCCACCGCCCAACTGTTAAAGGAGTTCGTAACCCTGGCGGATAAGCGCACCAGGGACTACGGCCTGTCTAACAGGGAGATGGAGGTGCTCCAGCTTCTCTCCGAGGGCAAGACCAATAAGCAGATTGCCAAGGACCTGTGGATCAGCGAGCAGACGGTCAAGACCCACGTAACCCATATATTCGACAAGCTCGGGACCTCCCACCGCACCGAAACAGTCGCCCAGGCGCTCCGGAGCGGGCTGGTCACCTGAATCCCCGCCCCCTCGGTGTGCAGGACCGCGGACCAGGACCACGGATGCCGGCTGTTGCCGGCGCTACGAGACGCGGCTCAATCGTTTGCGGGGGAACCGCGCCTGAGAGACGCGGCTCAATCGTTTGCGGGGGAACCGCGCCTGAGAGACGCGGCTCAATCGTTTGCGGGGGAACCGCGCCTGAGAGACGCGGCTCAAGCACACATACGTTTGAGGGCGGTCGGAGAGGCCGCCCGGGGTTAGCCCAGATCCGCGCCTGAGAGACGCGGCTCAAGTTGGGTTGAGTCGCGGCTCAAGGGTTTGGGGGGGATGATTCAGGTGGAAGGGCCTCTGTTTCCTCTATCGCGTCAAGCTCTTCCCTGAACTCCTTACGCTTCCTGACCCTGTGCACTATGTACGCTATCAAGGCTATCAGAATGAATACCGCGAGAAGCGTGTTCCCCACGTAGTTGAAGACCTTCTGGATGAGCTCCTCGCTCCGCCCGAAGAAGTAACCAAGAAGCCCGTAGCCGGTCGCCCACACGAGCGAGCCCGCCACCTCGTAGGCGAGGAACTTCCGGTATTTCATCCTGGACATTCCCGCGACCGGTGATGCCAGTGTTCCCGCGAAGGTGACGAAACGGGCGATGAAGATGGTCGCGCCCCCGTACTTCTCGAAGTACCGCTCTACAAGCAGAACCCTTGCATTGAGGCGCATGAAGTCCCCGTGCTTATCGAGTATGGGGCGCCCCAGTTTCCGGCCGAAGAGGTAACCCAGGTTGTCCCCGGCAACCGAGCCCAGAAACGCCAGCACTATCACCCATACTATGTTGAGTTGCCCCAGCCCGGCGTAGAGCGCCCCCAGCAGGAGAACAGCGTCCCCCGGAATCACCAGGCCGGCCATGATGGAGTGCTCGAGCAGGGCCACCAGGAAGATAATCACGTATCCCCAGTTGGCAAACAGGGGCTCTATGAAATCGATCACTTGCTTGACAATCGAGGCCTCTACTGGAAAAAACAACGCTTTACTGACTCCCCGGGTGGTTCTCCGCCGGCGGCGGTCACGACCAGCACGGATCTACGAACGGAGGCTCTTCCTCCGGCTCCCCGGGAACCCTTACCTTGAGCGCCCCGGGCACCACGGAGACGTCCAACCTCTTGCCGCTGTTGTACTTGTAGACCTCCCCGTCCACCTGCAGGAACGACTCCTCGACCAGGTCGATTGCGAACCTCTCGCTCGCGTCGTAGATGATCTTTTCGGAGTGGTACCCCTTCTTGAAGCATCTCATTAACAGGATCCACGCCGGCGCCGGCGACATCGGCCTGAGGGCGGACATGTTGAGGATACCATCATCCATCTTCGCATCCGGCATCCAGTAGACGTACCTGCCGTAGAGCGGCGCGTTCCCAAAGACCGCTACCAGGAACTTGCCGTCGTAGGCGCGGGAGTCGCTCTCGATACGCAGGTCACGGATGGAGTTGCGGAAGCGCTCCTTGAAGACAATCCGCAGGCCGGTAGCAAAGTACGCGGGAACCCTCACATTCTTGTGTTGCAGCATGTTGTAGGCGATCTCGGCATCGACCCCGATGCCGACCTGGACGACCGCGTAGCGATCATTGAAGCGAATCAGGTCTATCCGCCGGTCGTTATCGGTCAACAGGATGTCCAGCGCCTTGCCGCGGTCCCTGGGAATCCCGACGTTATGACAGTAGTCATCAGCGGTTCCGGCTGGAAACACCGCCAGCGTCTTCTCGCACTCGGGAAAGGCCATCATCCCGTTGACGACCTCGTTGATGGTGCCGTCCCCCCCCACCGCCACGACTACATCAGCCTTTTCCACCCAGCGCGCGACTATCTTCTCCGCGTGACCCGGGCTCTCGGTGAAGAACGCCTCGTGCCGTATACCCAGGCGGCCCAGGTGCTTCAGCAGCCAGATCCCCTCCTTGAGGGCTTTGCCCCCCCGGGATACCGGGTTTACTACCACCAGGTACCTCTGCCGCCTTCCGGCTTCCTCCTCGGGCCCCCATTTGCCTTCCCTGAAGCTCTCCCGGGTGAACCACTCCATCGTCACTCCTCCACCTTGCCTGGCGGCACCTTCACGGTTATAGCCAGGGGCTCGGCCTTCATCTCCAGCCTCTCGCCCTCGGGGAAGATGACCACCTCGCCGTCGAACTGGGCGTAGACGTCACCCAGGCACTCGATGACTATCTCTTTGCCTTTGTACTGGTTCATCTCGCTGGCCCAGGTGTGCCGGCCGCCCATCGTCGAGAGCCCGAACAGGAAGAGGGCCTTGAAGCGGTTCATGAGGTCGAAGGTCGCCATGTTGATCTCCCCGTCGTCCATGAGAGCTTCCGGCAGCATCTTCATGTACCTGCCGTAACTGCCGGCGTTACCGGCAATCGCCAGCAGGTACTCCCCTTCCATGTGCTCGCCGTCAATATCGATTGAGAGCTTGGACATCGGCATCGGCTTGAACAGCATGCTAAGGCCGTGGTACCAGTACGCCATAAGGCGCAGGTGCTTGCTCCCGTAACTGCGATAGGCGATCTCCGCGTCCAGGCCGATACCTACCGTGACCGCCGCGTAGCGGTCGTTCACCAGCATGAGGTCGATGGTCTTCTCGTGCTCGCCCAGCAAGACCTCTAACGCCTCGTCACGTCCGAGGGGAATCCCAATGTTACGGGCGAAGTCATCCGCTGTGCCACTGGGGAACACCGCCAGCCTGCGGTCCTTCTGAGCGGAGTTCATGATGCCGTTGAGCACCTCGTTGACGGTACCATCCCCGCCTACCGCGACCACTACGTCAACGTGGTGGGTCCAGTTGGCGACTAGTTCCGGGGCATGACCCGCTTTCTCCGTGAACAGCGCCTCGTGCTCGATGCCCATCCGGCGCAGCTTGTTCAGTAGCCAGATGCCCTGCCGCTGCGCGTGCCCCCCCCGGCCAATCGGGTTAACAACCACCAGGTATCGCTCGTCGCTCTCCACCTTTACCTCCGGCCACTGCAGTAATCGAGCAAGAAGTCGGTAAAAAATAGAATATCATATCAAGCAACGGTCAACATGTCGACCCCGTCAGCGGGGGGCTGCCCAGGCCCACGAGTACAACAGGGAATAAAGCCTGTTCTCTGGTATTATTAACCAGATATTTGCCACGGTAGGTTTCTACACCTGGAGAGCAAGATTAGTAGGAGCGCCACAAGGATAGGAAGCCCGGGGCGGGCGGCCAGGAGGGGGGCTGCGTTCATACTCCTGCTCGCCATTGCCGCGAGTCTGCCACTTGCCGCCCCCCATGGGCGGGCTGGCGGGCAAGTCGTGAGCCGTGCGGAGACGGGTGCCCCGGCGTCCTCTTCCGGCGCCCCCAAGGTGATGCTGGTGATCATCGACCGGATCAGCCTCGACGACATCACCAAATCGGATGCCCCGAACATCCTGCGCCTCGCCGCCGGCGGCTGCGTGGGCCTCATGAACGCAAGGGTCAAGTACGACGATTACGGCCTTGGCAGCTACCTGGTCATAGGGGCCGGGGGGCGTGCCCTCGGCGGGCCGAACGTCGGCCTGGCTTTCAACTCCGCCGAGCGCCTGGAGACGGCGCAGGGCGAGTACATCGAGGCGGGAGACGGCTACCGGTCTCGCACCGGTCGTGACGCCCCCGGCGGTTCGGTGGTCAACCTCTTCATCGAGGAGATGAAAAGGAAATCCGAGCATTACCTCGCCACAAGCCTGCCCGGCCTCATGGGCCAGGCCCTGGAGGAAGGCGGCAGGAAGGTGGGGCTTCTCGGAAACGCGGACTCGCTGTCCTCCTGCGACTCCGTTGAGGCCGGTTACCGGGCCTGGACCGCGGAATCCTCCGCCCTCATTCCTGGCACCTGCTCCACCGGCACGTTCCTCCACCGGGAGGCGTCTTGCGTGGCAATGGATGGTGAAGGGGTCGTCGGCGCGGGCGACGTATCCGGGGACCTCTATAGTTGCTCCGCCGATGGTACCGGCCTCAGGACGGACTTCGAGATGCTTACGGGCAAGGCCGCCGTCATGTTCCCTTCACTGGACGTCCTGGTAGTGGATATGGGTCAGACGTCCCGGGTGGATCAGCAGGCAAGCTTCTACGCCGACGATACGCTTGACGATTACCGCGCTTCCTCCCTGAAGGAATGCGACAAGGCGCTTGGGGCGCTTCTGGCCCTGGTGGACCTCTCCCGTGACCTGGTTGTCGTCTGCACGCCTACGCCCACCAGGGAGATGATATCCGACGGCGATCTGCTGACGCCCCTGGTAATGGCCGGTCCCGGGTTCGGGGCGGGAAACCGCCTGCGCTCCTCTACCACCCGGCGCACCGGGCTGGTGTCGAACTTCGACATCGCCCCCACCGTTCTCGAGTTCCTCGATATCGATACCCCCGCGGAGATGTCCGGCAGGCCCCTCACAGCCGGGGCATCGGAGAGCGACCTCAAGGGCCTCGAGAGTTTCCGTGACAAGGCGGTAGCCGCCTCCAACTCGCGCAAGACGCTGGTCCGTCTCTACGTCATCTCCGCCATTATTATCCTGGCCCTGTTCCTGTTGATCGTCCTGATCCGTGAGGACCTTGTCTATAACCACCGGTTCTTCTGGACGTTGACCCTCCTGGCGGTTCTTGCCGGCCCACTTGCTTACCTCCTGGTACCGCTGTTCGGCAACCCCTACCTCTACAAGTCGATCCCGATCGCCATCGTGGGGAGCCTGCTCCTCGGCTTCGCGGCCCTCATGTCTCAGGGGAGGGGTGCCTGGCTGCCGGGCGAGCGCGGCGGTACCAAACCTTGTGAATTACGGCACCCTCCCCATCCTAACCTTCCCCACTCCGCCCCTTCCCCCCTCTGGGGGGAAGGTTGGGATGGGGGGGGTCTTGGGGGGAAGGACCGAGCTGGGGGGGACCCCACGGCCTCACCAGCAGTCCGTCCCGTGCTCCTGCTGTCAGGGGCAACCCTCTTTCTCGTCCTCCTGGACCCGCTTCTCGGGTCCCCCTTGATGACGTTCAGCGCGTTCGGGTCTGACGTGATCATGGGCGACCGCTACTACGGGATCGGGAACCTCTACATGGGAATCGCGATAGGTTCCGCCTTGTTGTTTGCCTGCCTGGCGGCCGACGCCTTCAAGGGCACCTTCGACAAACCCTGGAAGCGCTATTCGCTGGTGATCGCTGTTCTCGGGCTTACCGCCTTGTTCCTGGGGTCCCCCAGGATCGGTGCTAACGTTGGCGGGTTGGTCACCGCGGCGGCCGCGTTCTCGGTCACGCTCATCAAGCTTAGCGGCAAACGTGTCAGTTGGAAAGGCGCGACCGCACTGGTGATGATCCTGGTGCTGTGCGTCGCCGGCCTTCTTCTGGCGGACGCGCTGCTTCCCGGGTCCGCGTCACACGCCGGTAGACTGTTATCCCGGGTGGAGAGCGAGGGTCTCTCCGCGCTGGCATCGCAGATCGGGCGAAAGATGTCGGCAAACTGGTCACTTGCTCTCGCGTCCAACTGGCGGCTGTTACTGCTGCTGACAATCATCGGCGGCTTTATACTAAACCGGCGGTACGGCATGTTCGGGCGGGTGAGAGATAAGTACCCCTCCCTCGGCGCCGGTTTCGCCGGTATGGCCGTCGGCCTGGGCGTCGCCCTGCTCTTCAACGACTCCGGGATAGAGACCGCCGCGATACTATCTGTTTTCCTGTTCGTCCCCTACTTCCTACTGTTGATTCCCTGGACCGGGAAACCTCGCCCCGAACCCGTGGAGGAGAGTTGAGCAAGAGCAAGTCAGAGATAAAAGAAGAGGCCAGGATACAGAAGCGCATCGCCAAAGCGGAGAAGAAGGCGAGGAAGTATGCCGGTGTGGATGACGGCATCATCCAGCGGTTCTGGGAGATGGTCAATCTCTTTCCGAAGATATCCACGCTGGAGCTCGAGCAGAGGGTTGAGAACTTCATCATGAACGCCACTCCCGGGCAGTTCTTCACAATGCAGCAGGTGCTGTTCGAGGAAGCCGTGCCTTACCTGCTGGAGGACGAGCGGGTGAGTAAGGTCATGAACGCCCTGAAAGGAAAGCGGATAGGCCTCGCTGTCTCAGGGGAGTACGAGTCCACCATCACCCTCGATGGCTTGCACCTGACCGTCAGCAGGGGCATCAGCAAGGAGATACCGGTGATTTCCGTGGCGTCACGCCGCGACTACGCGGACGCCATCCTGCAGAAAAAGGACCCCATGAAGATGATACTGGGCAGGAAGATAAAGGCCACTCACAAGCTGAAGC
Source organism: Actinomycetota bacterium (assembly GCA_018894655.1). Taxonomy (GTDB): domain Bacteria; phylum Actinomycetota; class Geothermincolia; order Fen-727; family Anoxymicrobiaceae; genus JAHIPE01. The sequence continues at coordinate 171 of JAHIPE010000021.1, read as the reverse complement.
TCTTACGCTGGGGGCTTCCACACCTGGACCTCATAAGGGACAAGAGCCTGCTCGAGAAGTACCTCACTTACCAGCGCGATGTGGAGAAGATCCTGGACGAGTACCTGGCAACTCTGGGCTACTGACGAAAAGTTACTTATCTCCTTCAGCTTCCTTCGCCGCTGGCTCCGC
>JAHIPE010000172.1 GCA_018894655.1 Actinomycetota bacterium | reverse complement strand
CTTTGACTTCAGTTAGAGGCATCTGCTTACTTCCTCTCTCCCGACCGGCCCGTACGGGAGATGTCCATCTCCCCGGAGCGGTCCAGTCTGAACTCGAGCCGGTGAACCTTTCCGTCGACCCGGCTGGCTGATATCCCCGTCTCACCGTTGAGTCTGGCGGCAACCTCGCCCGCGCCGGGCAACACCACATATATCACGGCATCGCATTCTATCGGAGTCTCGAGCTTCATGCTAACGCCGCCGGCATCGCGCCTCATGTCCACCAGTTCCGCCGCGCCCTGTGAGAGGTGCAGGTTCGAGCCGACAAGCCGCGGCTCATCGCCCTCGGGGGTTAGCCGGACCACCGCGGACCCGTGGCCGGGAAGGCCCTCCAGGAGGAAAGAGTCCTCCACCAGTCCCAGGTATTGCGCCTTCCAGAACTCGCAGGCGTGGTAGCGGCCGGGTCCGATCCCGAGTTCCGAGAGACGCACCCGCACGTTCCTGCGCCTGCCCGACCAGTTCAGTATCCAGGCAAGGTGGTACTCTCCCCCCGGGTCCTCGAGCCGGCTGACCAGGAACATGGGCACCTCCCTGTGCCACAGGTCGGTACACCGGGGCCTCGCCTTCACCGGTGGCAGAAGGCGGGCAACGATCTCCACATCCTCCGGGCCCCAGAGCCCGGCGTCATCCGAGAACATGACGGACCCCCCGAAGACCCCTACCGCCGAGGCCAGCGTTCGACGCTCCGCCGTGCCGAGCCGCGTCCCGCTGTCGCGGAGGAGGAGGCAGTCCGGGTCACCCTCGAAGAGCCGGCCGCCCAAGAAGCTCCGGGTGAAAACGTTGCGCAGGCAGTTCCGTAGTCCCGGGGAGCTCCAGTCCCTGAGCATCGGCTGCCAGAACGACGACCACGAGGGTGCAACGTCGGGCCCCACCCGCTGTGCGTCCAGTATGCCGGCCCCCAGCAGGATGGGTCCACCCGCCGCTATCAGGTACGTCTCGTCCCCGACCGCCTCCCGGATAATCTCGAGTGCCCGCCTGGCCGCCTCTGCGCGGGTAGGCGAAGGGTCGTGGCGCTCCCCCACCAGCAACCCCGTCGCCATGAAGTCGAGCTTTATCAAGCGGTAGCCGTGGCCTGCCAGGGTGAAAAAGACATCGTGCAGCCACTGGAGCACCTCCGGGTGGGTGAGGTCCAACCCGTAGAACCTGCCCCTCCAGGAGGGGTTCACACCGGCAAGCACGGGGCGCCCCCGCCTGTTCTTGAGCAACCAATCCTTCTTCTCCTTGAATATGCGCGAGCGCCTGGTTACCGTGAAAGGGGCTACCCATATCCCGGGGGTCTTCCCGCCCTCGGTTATCTCCCGGGCCATCCCGCCCACGCCGCCGGGGAACTTCCCGTTGGCGTCCAGCCAGTCCCCCACCTGCTCCTGGTAACCGTCGTCCACCTGGATAACCTCGATGCCCAGGTCCCGATACCGGCCGCTGAAAAGCCGCAGGTTACCCTCCACGTCTTCGGCGGTGACCCCGGTGAAGTACTGGTACCACGAGCACCACCCCGGCGGGGTCTCGCGAACCTCACCCACCCCCTGCTCGCGGGCAACCATCCCCGCGTAAGCCTCCAGGTTCTCGCCGGAGAGGTCGCCTGGGATTATTGCGAGCGGCTCGCTCATGAACTCCTCACCGCCCTCCGGCCGCTTGCCCTCGAACCGCGCGGCGGCCTCCAGTTCGGCCTCCTCGCGCCTGTTCCCCAGTCGGACGGACACCTGGGAGAGCGCCCGGGTGACGCCTATGAACCCGACCACCACCGAGTCCCCCTTCTCCAGGTCCCCCAGCGCGCCGAACCACTCGCTTGCGAATCTCCCCTTCTCTGAGTATACCGGCGTGGTGGGGTTGGCTATCATCGCCTTGAGCCGCCGTGGCAGGAACAGCGGGAACATATAGCCGCCAGGGCGGTTGCGTCCCAGCGCCCCGCTGGGGACCCAGCACTGCCACCCGTTCCTGTAAAACCGCCACGGCCGGTTGCTCGCGCGTCCAGGCCAGATGCCGCCGGGCGGGACCAGGAGCGGCGCCATTGAATCTATACGGGGCGGCTCGCCCTCGGCCTCCCACACAAGGCCCACCTGAAGGATCAGCGCCTCGCCCTCCGGCCTTGCCCGAAAAAGTAGGCGCCCCCACTCCTCACGCTTGAAGAGCGCCATCCCTTCGCCGCCTTCGTCTTCCTCCCACCTCCCGGAAGCGGCTATCGGCTCGAGCCCCTTCTTCTTTCTGACGAGTACGCGCCCTGTCGCTCCGCTGAAGATGTTCTCATCGCCGGACGAGACAGTGAACGTGCCCGCTTGGGTGTCGAACCTGACGAGGCACCGCTCGTCTCCAAATGTAATCACCGGTTCCCCTCCTGCCCACGTGACCCTGCTTCTCGCATTGTAAGCTTCGTCTTTGATAAGTAGGTTAACGCAATATGCGGGGTCAGGCGACGTTGACGCACGAGATCATACCCGCATTCGCGTTCCGGGCACCGATCTTGCGTTTGTACCTGGCACCATCTTGCGTTTCTTGCGTTTGGGGCCAGGCCCCATCTTGCGTTTTTTATGTGTAGTCGTTTAGAGGCTGTGGTCAGAACCCTTTAGCGAAGGAGTTCGCGTACCCAACCCGCGCACATCTCCACCGTCCGGTCGATGGAGTTCGGGATGTCGGCGAGGTGCACGTCCACCTCCACCACGTCCGCCCCGGCGAGACGGGAGCCGGTCGAATCGATCCATCCCCGAAGGGCGCGCGCCAACCCGATGACCTCATCTACCGAAAGGCCTATCGTGTCGAGGAACCGCACCGCCCTGACCTCCTCTCCCGAGCCCAGGTCCGCGTCGAGGGAGATGTATATTCGCTTTCCCCCGAGCCCATCAAGGGCCTTCGCCACCGCATCCCGGGCTCCCGCGCTGCGGATGTCCCTCTTGGGGACTATCCTTACGCCCCGCTCCTCCATGGCAAGGTATGCCTCTCGGTAGGCCGCTACGCTTCCCCTTTCACCGGGCCGCGCCTCATGGCCCGGGTGGTCCGACACGCCCAGCACCGCCACGTTGCCGGGGTCAATAATCCCCCTGTTCAGGATGCCGGCTATCCATGTGCCACAGTTGTAGCTCTCCGGTACCGTCCCTATCCGCCATCTATCGGCGGCCAGCGACCCGGGTGTAAACGCGCTTTTCCGGATACTCGTCGGAACCGCGTCGAAGTGGCTGTCGAGAACAACCAGGGCGAGCTCTCCCTCTCCTGCTTCGGCCGACAGCGCCTCCAGCACCCCACCGGTCAGTGAGTGGTCCACCCCGAGCAGGAGGGGCATGCCCGGCAGCACGCGCTCGCGCACGAACTCACCGAGCTCGCCCGCCACCCGGGCGCAACCGCCGGAGTCCAGGAACTCGCTGAAATCCCGGGCGTTCAGGCGGTCACGGTCCTCCAGCGCCGGCCTCGGGGTGAGATGAGACTCCAGCTCGAGCCTCCCCCCCTCGGACAGCCCCTCAAGGCCTTCAAGACGCCTCAGCAGCAGGTCGTAGGTGTCCCGCGCAATGCCCTTATCGACCAATCCCCACGCTATGCCGTCCAGGTAAGCGACCTTCATCGCCACCTTCTCGGGAGCGTCCAGTACATCGAGGGAACATCCAAACGCCATGAACTCCACCACGGTCCTTTCTCTTGCGGCACGCTCACCGTCACCGTGCACTGGTGATGGGACAGGCCTTCATATATCGTATCATCATGATGGTGCAGGCACAGGGGGGAGGCACGTTGGGCGCGGAAAAAGTTGTCATTGACACCGACCCCGCCACGGGGTACGCGCTGAGAGACGTGGACGACGGCCTGGCGCTCGCCTACCTCCTCGCCCTTCCCGATGAGTTCGACGTGCTCGGTATTGTCGAAACATCGTCCATCCAATAGAACTTTGTGGCATTATGCGGTATTGGGTAACTGATTCTTGGTCCTGTTTTTTGCCATTTTCCGATGTCCTTCTCGTATGTTATAATGTGTTAGCAAGGCAAGCACCTTGAAAAGACCAATACCGCGGGTTGTTACATAAATACGTCTGTAACGTAAAATTGGCAACCGACAGGTGTTAGAAAGTTTATCGAAGT
>JAHIPE010000171.1 GCA_018894655.1 Actinomycetota bacterium | reverse complement strand
ACTTCGATAAACTTTCTAACACCTGTCGGTTGCCAATTTTACGTTACAGACGTATTTATGTAACAACCCGCGGTATTGGTCTTTTCAAGGTGCTTGCCTTGCTAACACATTATAACATACGAGAAGGACATCGGAAAATGGTCAAAACAGGACCAAGAATCAGTTACCCAATACCGCATAATGCCACAAAGTTCTATTGGATGGACGATGTTTTTGACAATACTGTAGAAGCGTGGAGGTGGGGATGCCCGAGACGAAGAAGTGCCCGGATTGCGGGACCAGGAACCAGATCACCAACATATTTTGCCCGACCTGCGGCTACTGCTTCGTAGCCGAGCCGGAGAAGCCCCGTGAGCCGTCGCCCCTCCAGTCCAAGAAAGGGGAGCACCGGCTGTTCAAGGCTGTAACCGTGTCGGTGATAATCGTCCTTGGGCTCATCACCGGGCTGGCGAGCTACTTAATCTCCAGGGAGATAGAGAGGAGCCGGATGGTGCTGGTCGAGACCGGTATCATTTGGAAGTGCTCCGAGTGCGGGAAAACATACAAGGAGCGCGTGGCCACCATGGAGGTGCCAAAGACGGAGAGTGGCGATTACGCCGTGGAGACGGTCGAGGGCGAGTGCTATGCGTGCAAGTACGGGCCGGAGGTCGGCAGGTACGAGGAGTTGCTGGAGTCGCTCTCTTGGCCGGACACACCACTCAGTTCCAGGGTGGAGATGGAGCCCGCCGCCGCTGAGTTTATTGGCGAGCACCCCGAGCTGTTCCCGGCCCGGGACGCCGGCCTCATTCGGGATATCGCCCTGGAGGAGGACCCCCGCCGCCTGGAGCGGGATTTCAAGGAGTTCGCGGGCAAGCCCGTCCATATCACCGGGAACGTGGTCGCCTCCGAGACACTCAGGGCCGGTGATGGAACCGAGATGACCTACCTGCGACTGCTACCGGTTAAAGACCAAAGGGAGCCGGGTGTGGAGTTCCTGATCGTCTACACGGGGGTGTCCGGGCTCCTGGAGGGGGACGTGGCGGACTGCTACCTGCTGCCGGTCGACCGGGTCAACTACCAGCCCGCCGACGGAAACGTGAGCGCCGTTCTCTGTATCGCGATGTTCATGAGCGGGGGCCTGCCTCCCCCGTAGGCGACTTGTCGCCAACTACCCCTTCGAGGACTTCCTCCAGGATCTCCACCCCTTTTTGCCAGGAGTACCTCTCCACCATCAGCTCCCTGGCGCCGGCGGCGATCTTCTCTCGCAGGGCGTCGTCTTGCAGCAACCTGACCGTCTGCCGGGCGAGCTCTTCAGGGGTGTCGGCGAGGAGTATATTTTCACCCTCCTTCGCGGGAACCCCCTCGGCGCCGAGCGCGGTGGAGACCACCGGGACCCCGCAGGCCATCGCCTCCAGAACCTTGCCCCGGAAACCTCCACCCATGCGGACCGGGCACACGAACACGTCGCTCGCGTGGAAGTGCGGCTTCACGTCCTGGACCTCGCCGGTTATCTCGATGGAGGGGTCCCGGGCGGCAAGCTCCAGCATGTCCGGGGTGGGTCCCCGTCCCACCACCAGGAAACGGCAGCCGGGGATCATCTCTTTCACCCTGGGCCAGGCTCCGGTGGCGTAGAACACCACCGCGTCCCGGTTAGGGTCGTGGGGGTAGTTACCCAGGAACATGACCGTGGGAGGCCCGGCGTCACGTTCAACCGGGCAGAAGCTCTCCACGTCCACCCCGTGGGGAACCACTGATATGTCCAGCCCCGGCCTGATGGCCAGCAGCTCTTCCTTCCCCTCCGAAGTGAGGGTCAGGACCCTGTCCGAGTCCGCGTACATGTCGAACTCGAACTTCTTGAGCCCCTTGAGGTAGTGGAGCGCCCCCACGCCCTCGCGGCTGAAGCCCCGCACTTTGAGCGCCTTTCGCCGGGAGAGGTAGTAGCACTCGTGTACCGACATCACCCGCTTGATCCCGGCGAGGTCCGGGTTCTCATACAGGTACTGGGCTACCATGGAGTACTCCGAGATTATCACGTCGTAATCGAAAGCGGCGACCATCTTCCCGAGCTCCTCGTACATCTCGTCCGACCGCGTGAGGAGAAAGTACGGGGGGACCGGGCTCGTCAGCCAGTCCCGGGCCCGTCGGAGAGCGCTCCTGTGCGCCGGCGGGTGGACCAATCGCAGGTCATGGGTGAACCGGGCCACCGACTCCGCCTCGTCTAGGGAAGGGTCGTCGGCGAAAGCGATGAGGGACACCAGGTGGTTTCGCGAGAGGTACTTGACACGGTTGTAGATTATGATCGGCCCCCCGATGATCTTGCTGTGGGGGAACTCCTTCACGATGAACAGGATATTCATGGCCGTCTTTCCCTTCTCTCACCACAACAACGTGAGGGCGAGGAGTGCCGCACACGCGGTGATGACTATAACGCCGTAGGCGATGTCTCCGGTGAACTGCCTCGCCCTTATGTACGCGGCCAGCCCGGTGATGTCCATGGGGATGGTCATGGCCCGGCCCAGTGCGACGCGCCTGAAGCCGCGATACCGTTTGCCCGTTGCCTTCCAACTGTCGTAGAGGTACTCCCCGGTGCTCCTGGCCATCGGCCAGTACGTGGCCCGCAGCTCGGCGTACCGCTTGGATCCTGCGAAGCAGAGCCTCAGGAAGCCGACCTCGGTTCGAGAGTAATAGTAGTCGATCCCCGCCCCCCTGGGGAGCTTGAGGCGGAACAGGTCCCAGCGGGTGGCCACCAGGAAGATCCCCGCGCCGATTGCCAGGGCGGGCAGTATGGCGACAATGTTGGCCAGGGTAAATATCTTTATCTCTTCCAGGTGATGCAGCGATTGGGGGTCCAGGTCGATGAAGGGGCGGAGGGCCGGCACCACGATCTTGTTTATTACCAGCCCGGGGAAGACCCCGAACAGGACCACCCCCGCGGCCAGCCCGCCCATGCCCAGGCGCATCGCCCAGGGGACCTCCTTGACCTCGTGGGCGCTTTCCTCCCGGCGGTGACCGAAGAACGTGAGTATGAGCAGTTTAGCCACGTAGCAGACCGTGCCGCCGGCCGCGACCATGAAGATGATGTCCACCGCCCGTATCCAGGCCCCCCCCACACCCAGGGCCTCCACCACCGCGTGGTGCAGGAGGGTCTTGCTGGCGAAGCCATTGAAGAGCGGTATTCCCATTATCCCAAGGCCCCCGATGCATGTCAGGGCGCAGGTGACGGGCATCTTCCGCCACAGCCCCCCCAGCTTGGACATCTCGAGCCGGTGGGTACGGAAGTAGACGGCGCCCACCCCCAGGAACAGGAGCGACTTGAACATGGAGTGGTTCACGATATGGTAGATGCCGCCGGCCAGGCCCATGCCGCCCTCCGCCCCCATGTAGGCGCCCAGCCCCAGGCCCATCAGTATGTACCCCATCTGGCTGATGCTGGAGTACGCCAGCAGGCGCTTCGCGTTGTTCTGTACCAGCGCCAGCACCATTCCCACCACCATGGTGAGGATGCCAAACCACAGGATAACCCATCCCAGGCTATGCAGGTTGTGCATGAACACCGGGAGGTGGGCGGCCTGCTCGACCTCCCCGGAGCGGGAGGCGATAAGCCCTATATTGCCTTGGGCCGGGACGACCGAGTGGAACGTGCCGACAAGGCGGAGAAAGCCGTAGGCGCCCGCTTTTATCATTACCCCCGAGAGCAGGGCGCTGGCCGGGGATGGCGCGGCGGGATGGGCCAGCGGCAACCAGACATGAAGGGGCACCATACCTGCTTTTACCCCGAAGCCGCCCATCATGAAGCCGGCCACCACGAAGCAGATGGAGGTCGTCAGGTAAGCGCTTCCCGGGTGGGCCTTGAAGCCGAGCCCCCCGGCGTACATCAGGAACAGGAACACGCCCGCCAGCAGGCTGAGGCCGCCGTAAACAGTCATGAATATGTACTTGACCCCCGCCTTGCGGGCTTCAAAGGTCTGGCTGTGCACCACCAGCATGTAGGCCAGCATGCCCATAAGCTCGAAGAACACGAACAGCACGAAGAAGTCGGAGGCCAGGAACACACCCAGTGTGGCCGCCTCGGTGAGAAGCGAGAACGTGTGGTACCGGGTCCGCCGCTCCTCGTGCTGGATGTAGTTGCGCGAGTATATCGTGGCCAGCATCCAGGCCAGGGAAGCCATCGAGGCGAATACGAGGCCCAGGGAGTCCGCGGTCAGGCGAAAATCCCCGAAGAAGATCGGCAACTGGACGGTGAGCCTTACCCCTTCCGACATCACCCGGGGAAACATGGCGGCGCAGGTGATGAACGCTCCCGCGGAGAAGCAGGCGGCGACGATGTCGCGCAGCCTCTCGTTCCTGTCACCGATCAACACCACCGCCGCCGCTCCGAGGAGCGGCAGGAGTATCGCTATCGCCGGCAGGACCGAGTTTGCTATATCGATGTTGTAGGCAGCGTGTTCCATCTATTACCCGGTGATCGTCAGAAGAACGCTTTTACCACTATCTCACTCACCCTCTTGAGCCGCGGCTTCAGCCGCGGTCAGGTTCAGAAGAACGCTTTTACCACTACCTCACTCACCCTCTTGAGCCGCGGCTTCAGCCGCGGTCAGGTTCAGAAGAACGCTTTTACCACTACCTCTACCAGGGAGTACGGGAAACCTTTCACGGTGACGAAGACGCCCAGTGCTATGACCATGCATCCGGTTATAATCACCGGCACCAGCATGGAGCGCTTGGTCTCGCGCTTGGAAAGACGCAACTCCTCGCCCGGTGACCGCCCCTTGAAGAACGCCACGTATACTACGGGCAGGAAGTAGACCGCGTTGAGAAGGGAGCTTACCAGCAACACCGCTATGAAGTAAGGGCGGTGGGCCTGGATGCTGCCAACTCCCAGGAACCACTTTGTTATGAAGCCGCAGGTGAGGGGTATTCCCATCATGCCCAGCGCGGCCACCGTGAACGCCGCCATGGTAATGGGGATCCTCGACCCTATCCCGTCCATCTCGCTCACATTTTTCTTCCCTGTCTCGTGGATTATTATCCCGGCGCACAGAAACAGGCAGCCTTTCATGAAAGCGTGGTGGGCTATATGCAGCAGCCCCCCGGTGGCTCCGTCCGGCGACAGCAGGAAAAGGCCCAGGACGATGTAGGAGACCTGGGCCACGCTGGAGTAGGCGAGGCGCCTCTTGAGGTTATCCTGGGTTATGGCGAACAGGGACCCCACGATTATGGTGAAGCTGGCTACTATGAGCATGGGAAGCGACACCCCCAGGGTGTGGAGGAGTTCGATGCCGAAGACCTCGAACACCACCCTGATTATCCCGAAGATGCCGACCTTCAAGATGACCCCCGAGAGCAGGGCGCTGGCCGGGGCGGGGGCCGCCGGGTGGGCGTCGGGCACCCATCCGTGCAGGGGCATGACACACGCCTTCACCCCGAAACCCAGCATGTATATCGAGAATATGGTCAGCAGCACCGGCTTTCCCACCTGGGAGAGATTGAGCGTGCCGTGGCCCAGGAACGATAGCGTGCCCCCGTAGTAGAACTGGAGGATAAGCCCCAGCAGTATCACCGCGCCGGCGGAGATACTGTAGATGAGGTACTTGAGGCCCGCCCTCCGGGCCTCCTCCGTCTCCTCGTGGATGATCAAGGGGTAGGTGGCCAGCGTCATCAACTCGTAGAAGATGAACAGGGTGAACATGTTGGCCGACAGGGCCACCCCCAGGCAGAACGACAGGTTGAGGGACAAGAAGCAGTAGTACCGGGTTTCCCGGCCGTGTATGTAGCCCAGCGAGTAGATGGCGCAGAGCAGCCAGAGCACAGCCAGCAGGAGCGCGAAGTAGAAGCCGACCGTGTCGACCCTGAAGGCGAGGGATACGCGGGGGGCGATGCCCACCAGTTTCTGTGTCGAGGCCACCCCGCCCTGCGCCCGGGGGTATAGCGTGAGAATCGCAAGCAAGGTGGCGACGGTGCTACCGACGTAGACGATCTTGGCGAACCCGGGACGGCTCTTGCCCCACAGCATGGCGCCGACCAGGGCCAGCCAGGGCATGAAGACGATTACTGCTGGAAGAACCGATGTAGTGCTCTTGCTCAAAGAAGCCCCCTGTCCATCCGGATTTTATAAACTATATCACCCGGGGTGGCCGCCTGGAACCTTCTGGAGCCAACACTCATCACCCGGCCAGGAGCGCCCGGGCGGCCGAGCCGAGCGACGGCAGAATAAGCGTGGCGAAAATCCCAAAGAACAGCGTGCCGGCCGCGAGTGACGCCGCGGGAACGAACATCGTGGCGGGCGCCTCGTCGATTCCGTCGCCGTACGGGCCGACGAAGAACATGTAGTATACAACCCGGAAGCAGTAGACCGCGGCCAGCAGGCTCCCCAGCAGGACCATCACGACGAACGCGTACTGGTGCTTCTGGAGGCACCCCCACAGTATGTACCACTTGGCGATGAACCCGGCGGAGGGGGGTAGCCCTACTATCGAGAGGGAAGCTACCGCGAACGCTCCGGCGGTGACGGGCATGCTTCTGCCGAGGCCCCTCAGGCTCGTTATCCGTCTGAAGCCGTGCTTGTAGATGATGGCTCCGGCAACCAGGAAAAAGCATGACTTGCCGAGGGCGTGGGCAAGTATGTTGTAGAGCCCTCCGGTCAGGCCCCTGTCGGTCAGCATGCAAACCCCGAGTAAGATATAGCCGATGTGGGCAATCGACGAGTAGGCGATCATGACCTTGAAGTCCCGCTGGATGATCGCCATTATGGAGGCCAGGACGATAGAGATCGCGGCGCACCAGGCGACCGCTTGCGTGAGGGCGTTCCAGGTCCCGGAGAGGTCCGCGAACCCGGGTGTATAGACGGTGAAAAAGATGCGCAGAATACCCAGGACTCCCATCTTGATAACCAGCGCGGAGAGCACCGCGCTGATGGGGGAGGGGGCGATGGAGTGGGCATCGGGAAGCCAGACGTGGACCGGGAACAGGGCCGCTTTTACCGCAAAGCCAATAAGGAACAGCACCAGGGCGACGCCGGCCACCGACGTGTAGCCGCCCACCTGGAGGCGCCCGGCGATGTCCTCCATGTTCAGGCTCCCCACCGTGCCGTAGAGAAAGGCGATCGCCAGCAGGACGATGATGCTGGAGGTGGCACCCATGAGCAGGTACTTTAAGGCGGCCCGGACGGCCCTCCGCTGACCCGTAATGCCCACCAGGGCATAGGAGGCGATGGAGAATATCTCCATGAACACGAACATGTTGAAGATGTCCCCGGTTACAGTAAATCCCAGCATCGAGGCGAACAACAGCAGGTAAAGGGTGTAGTAGTAGGTGCACTTCTCCTCCTCCAGCTCGTGGGAGACGTAACGCCAGGAGTAGATGAGGACCAGGAGCCCCACCGCGCCGATGATGGAGGCGATGAACAGGCCGACGTAATCAATGCGTATCTGGATGCCGAACGGGGGCCTCCAGCCCCCCAAGGCGTAGGTAACCGTGTTCGTGGAGGTTACCTTGCCCCACAGGGAGAAGATGAAGAAGTTCGTCGCCAGCACCCCCGCCACTGAGAACGGAAAGCAGAGCTTCCGTTTCCACATCCCCACGATGGGGCAGAGGGCGGCGAACGCCAGCGGGACCGCCTCCAGCAGGATGGGGTACTGGGAGGAGAAGCTCAAAAAGGCCCCCCCGTTCCCAGGATCTCGGAGGCGTTCAGCGTGCCGTAGTGCTCGTGGATCTTGATGCAAAGCGAAAGCGCGACCGCGGTGGTGCTGACCGCGACCACGATGCCGGTGAGGATGAGAGCCTGGGGTATGGGGTTGACCATCGTGGCCGGTTTTACGCCCTCGGTCACCACCGGTGCGTTGCCGCTTCCCACCATCCCGATGGAGACCATGAACAGGAACACCGACGTCTCCATGATGTTTAGCCCCATTATCTTCTTCACCAGGTTCGGCTTGACCGCGACGGCGTAGAGTCCCAGGAGGAACAGGACCACGCTCGAGACGTAATTCAGGTTATGGGCTATCCGGTTGAAGTTCACATTGGTCCTCTCGTATCATCGCGAACATGATCGACGTGAAGATTATGCCCCCGGCGAACCCGATGCCTATCTCGATGACCATCATCATGATATGCCTGATCGTTTCCGCCGCGTACTCGGAGAGCCCCGGCATCAGGTAGGTCAGGAAGTGAACCCCGAAGACGATCCCGGTGAACCCGGCGGCAAGGAAAGCGATAACCGCGAAGCTCTCCAGGGGGATCCTGAAGCGGAGCGGCAGCTTGCGGGTGGATTCCGGAAGGCCAAACGCAAGGGTGAACAGTATGATGCTGGCCCCGATGATGGCGCCGCCCTGGAAACCGCCGCCCGGGGTCGACTCCCCGTGCAGGATGATGTAGACGGCGAAGAAGATGATGACCGGGACCAGGAAGCGGATTGTCGTCCTGACCACAACGCTGGCCTTTACCCCGGAGACGTCCATGCTGGTCCTGCTGAGGCCCGGTTTTTCCCGGTTGAGGATGGCCACGACGGCGCACAGGGCGCAGAAGATGACCGCCACCTCCCCCATGGTGTCGTAGCCCCTGTAGTTGAGTATGACCGCGGTGATGACGTTGGACGCACCTGCTTCCTCCTCTCCATGCTCCAGGTAGCGGGGGGCGATATGGACCTTGTCCGGGTTGCCGCTGTCCCCCATGGGGGGCATCTCGCCGACGGCGTAGATGAGCATCACCCCGATGCCGACCAGCGCCAGCACCACGATCGCCTTTCGCATCAGTCTTCCTTCCTGACGGTCCTGTAGATGGTGATGATGAACAGCACCGTGGTCACCCCCGCTCCCACCGCCGCCTCTGTCAGGGCGAGGTCCGGCGCACGGAGCTGGGTCCACAGTATCGCCATCACCAGGCTATAGGCGCTGAACACGACGGCCGCCGCCAGCAGGTCCTTGATGCGGATGACCGATATCGCGGTGGCCAGGAGCAGCATCAACAGCAGCAGGTTCAGCGTCCAGTCCAACGGTCTTCCCCTTTCAGGGGCCAGGGAACGACCCCTTTCTTGTGCCAAGGCATCACGCCGGTCTTGAATGCGCTCCTGCCGATGGCGTGGCCCGACGAGGCGCTGGTCACAAGCAGTAGGAGTATGACTACCATGATCTTGAACAGGGCGATATCCAGGCCGATCTGGAGTGCCAGCGCGATGGTGATGGAGCAGGAGCCGACGGTGTCGCACTTGGTCGCCGGATGCAGCCGGGAGTACAGGTCGGGGCACCGGAGCAAACCAACCGTTCCGCCGATGAAGAACAGGACCCCGGTCAACCCGAAGATAACCGTCAGGACGTCTTTCGCCACGCTACCCAAGGGCTCTCCTTTACGTTTCGATATACCTGGATATCGTAATGGTGACCACGAAGTTCAAGAGCGCGTAGACCAGGGCGATGTCAAGGTACAACTCCTCTCCCAGGAAGGTGGACAGGACAAGCAGCACCACCATCGTCTTGGTGTTCACGATGTTGATGCCGATGATCCTGTCCTGGATGGTGGGCCCGGCCGCGCCCCGGTACAGGCAGAGGAACGCGTTGACGACGAGTATCGCGGCTACCACCAGGAAGAACTCGCTCACTAAATCGCTCACCTGAGACCCCTCATGTCGTCCGGCCCCTCGGCGAAAAGCCAGGCCACCATCCGCTCCAGTTTCCCCTCCAGGAGGCCGCTCTCGTGCTCCTGGGCCAGGCAGTGGACGTAGAAGCGCTTGCCCTCTATCTCTACGGTCACAGTCCCGGGGGTGAGCGTTATCGAGTTGGCCAGCATGGTCTTCGCGATATCCGAATCCAGGATGGAGTCGAACTCGATGATCCTGGGGCTGATGGGAAGGCTTGGCCGGAACACCCTGGTCAGAACATCCCAACTGGCCTTCATTATCTCCCAGGACAGCAGGGCCGCGAACGGGAAGAAACGGAGCGCCACCTTCCAGTTCAGGTTTGGATCGAGCCTGCCACCGACCATGAAGAAAGATATCCGGGCGAACAGGGCCGCGACGATTGCGCCCAGGAGGAGGTGTTCCCAGTTAGTCTTCTCGGTGAAGATGAGCCAGAGGAAGAAGAGGAACAGCGCAAGGGGGATCGTCTCCCTCACTGTTCTTGACATAGCCTTTAACTTCACCGACGTTACCGCCTTGGCCCGTGGCGTTCTCTTTGGAGTATCTGTTCTCACCAGCCGGCCGCCGGCGAGGGGCCGGTATTTCGTCTAGTCTACGTTCCAAGGTTTTTCAGTGTCAACCGGGCGGGCGGGTGGCAGTTGCGTTCCGCTTGGTCTATCGTTGTACAAGTTATGGATGAGAAAAGGGTGAGGATAGCGCTGAAACCGGCGGTCCTGGTTGCTGTGGTAGCGGTGGCCCTGCTGTTCATGTCCCAGGCCGCCCTGGCATCGGGGGACGCCCAGGTGATAGTCGAGCTGCAGCAGAACAGCTCGGGCGGCATCACCTACCCCCTACTGTTCACCGGGCAGAAGATCGCAGGGACCGACTCCGGCTCGAAGCAAGAGTACAAGTTCCAGCGGCAAAGGGAGGGCAGTTACTTCTCCTACGTGCTGGCGAACCTCGACCCCTCCACCACCTACAAGGTGGAACTGAGCTTCGTGGAGCACGATTACTCCTCCAGGGGCAAGAGGGTGTTCAACGTGTACCTCCAGGGCATCAAGGTGCTCAACAAGTTGGATATCTACGCTCGCGTGGGGAAAGACGACGCTTACCAGCGGACGTTCGCCTCCTTGACGGACACCGACGGGCGCCTGACCATCGCGCTGCGATCCAATGAGACCGGTGGCAAGAGCTACGCCACCGTAAGCACGATACGGGTTTACAGGGGATCCTCCACAAACGTGGTGGAGATTGACGCCTCGCAGAGCCGGCACGACATGACCCCGCCCATCAGGCACCAGGACAGCGGTTCACAGGACACCGGCGAGACGGTGCTGGGCCGCCTGGGCTCGAGGCTCTGCCTCAACCCGGCGCCCCAGAGGCTGGCCTGGCGCTTCTCATCGCTGGGGGACGGGACCGGCGACCTGTCCGACTTCGTCCTGGCGGTGAACGACGGCCGCGGGACCCGCTGCCTGCCGTTCACCGACCGGTACCCGGTGTGGGAGTCGATCAGCCAGTCGCAGAGCATGACATCGCAATCGTATCAGTGCGCCTCGCCGCAGACCGATTTCGAGATGGACGTCACGTTCCGTTCGCCGTTCTACCCCGGTGAGGAGAAGGTGAGCGGCGCGCCTTTCTTCTACGTGGACGTGACGGTGAGGAACGCCGGCGGCACACCGGCGTCGTGTGACGTCATCCTCGCCTGGCCGAGCAGGCGCAACTTTTCCTTCGGCGCGCCGGCCGAGTTCGCGAGCGCCACCGAGAAGGGGTTGCGGTACAAGGCCAAGTACCCGTACTACGACGAGACCCTCAACGACTGGAACTCGAGGACCGCCTGGGAGGCCCTGGCGGTCCCGGCGGGGGAGGCCGCGGGGGTCGATTTCCGGGGGTCGGCGGAGGCCGAGTTCACTGATTTCAGCGGGGACAGCCTGTGGGGGTACCTGTCGCCGGGCGGTTACCCGGACACCTACAGCAACTACAAGTCGCCGACGTTCACGTTCTACCCGCGTGGTTACTACGGGGCGGTCTGGTCGGTGGCCCGCCTTGCCCCGGGGGAATCGGTGACCAGGCATTTCGTCATGGCGGGGTATATCGCCGACCACGTGCTGAACGTAAAGAACAGCGGCTACCGGGACAGCACGTTCAGGTTCAAGTACAGGGGGCAGTTCGCCGACGTCCAGAACGTGGTCAACTACGCTGTTACCTCCCGCTGGGCGGGGGACATGATCGAGGACAAGTCCCTGTTCTTCGACTCCACCATCTCGTCCGATTCGTACCTCACGCTCCCTTCCGGCTACCGGGACGACGTCCGCGATCTGATCGCGCACTCGTTTAAGAGCTTCCTGATGAACACCTGGTGGACGGAGTCGGACTCCGGCCGGGAGTGGTTCAGCGTTTGGGAGGGAAGCAGTTGCAGGTTCCACAGCACAGTGGATGTCGAGTACAACGACGCCTGGTTCTACTTCAGCTTATGGCCGGAGCTGCTCGAGATGATAATGGACGAGTGGGTCCTGTACCTGAAGACCCGTCACCAGGGGACCTATCTCTCCCATGACATGGGTTGGAACGACCAGTGCACCGGCCAGGCGTACCCCCATGACATGGCGGTGGAGGAGAACACCGATTTCATCCTCCTCCTCTACAAGTACTGGAAGAGCACCGGTGACACCGCCTACATGCGGGGCAAGTTCCCGCTGGTGCGGAAGTTGGTCAACTTCATCATCAACTGCGATGACAACAACAACGGCCTGCCGGACCAGTACACCTGGAACACCCTGGACCAGTCCACCCCCGCCCTGCAGTACGCGAAAGACCAGACTTACCTGGGGGTGAAGTGTCTGTCGGCGCACCAGGCGGTGCGGGAGATGGCGTTGAACCAGTCCGTGCCGGATCTTGCCTACGAAAAAAAGTGCCACGGCCAGGTGGAACTGATAAACCAGACCCTGGCCTACGACCTCTGGCTCTCGGACCATTTCGCCGTTTGCCTCGACGGCGGCGTCGACCCCGCCGACCGGGAGGCGTACAGCATATACCCCTCGAACGGGCTTTTGTACCTGTTCAGCGGGGGGCGGAACACGGGGGTGACATCCGGCAACATGGAACGGATGCGTACCGACATCGTTAACTCGACGGATAAGACGCTCAAGAAGTACGGTTCCACCCACTCCACCTACAACGCCTACAACCAGTGGGTCTCGCAGAACCTCTGGAGGGACCAACTGGCCTGTCACCTGGGGGTGGAACTGCGCTCGGAGAACCCCCTGGCGCTCACCGGGCGTTACTGGGACCTGGAGGAGTTCTTCGCCCGGAGTATGAACGGCAGTTTCTGGGACGTGGTCGTCTACCCGGGCGGATCCGGGGTGAGTGGGGCGTCGGGGGGGCTACGGGGGGCAAGCGGCACGTCCGGTGGCGGCTCGGCACCCGGCGCGGGGGGTTACCAGCAGAGCCTGGGCTACTACCCCCGCGGCACCGCGAGCCTGGGGCTCATCGAGGCGGTGGCGGGCCTGGCGCTGGACCTGGATGCCGGCGCCCTCTACTACCAGCCGACGACGTACCCCCTGCGAGTTCCGGTGCTGGGCCAGGCCGACTGGGGAAATGCCGACCCCGGGGCAAGGGTGCCCACCATGTACTTCACCAAATCCTCGAGACCGCCGGTTATCACCAACGGAAGCCTGCTGCCCGCAACCGTCGCGCCGCGGGGGATGATGGACCTCGCAAGCGTCGAGGCGGGGAGCCACGCGGTAAGCCCCAACTCGGACGGGGTAAACGACTCGGTCGCCGTCTCCTACAGCCTCCCGCTCCCGTCGAGTGTCTCCCGGTCGGTCTGGGGCGGAAAGGACTGCCAGAGGGCGTTCGGGGCCCAAAGCCAGGGCGCGGGGGCGCATAGCTTCACCTGGGACGGAAAGGCGGATGACGGCTCGGTGGTGGGGGACGGCATCTACACCGCGAGAATCGACGCCCGGGCGAACGACGGCAAGTATGCCATAAGGCCCGCTTCGGCGCCGGTCTACGTGAACAGCTCGATACCCGACCTATCGACCGACTGGTACCTGGCGGAGGGATTCACCGGCCGCAACGAGACGGGCGGGGAGTTCGAGGAGTACGTGCTCATCCAGAACCCGGAAGCCGGGGAGGCGGGGATAGAGGTGACCTTCATGCTCTCCGGGGGGGAGACCGTCGAGCGCTCGTACCAGTTGGCGCCTAACAGCCGCTTCACCATAACTGTTGACGACATCCTGCCGGACGCGGAGGTCAGCACCTACATACACTCGGACAGGAGAGTCGCGGTGGAGCGCGCCATGTACTTCAACGGGCGGAGGGCGGGCCACGATTCGATAGGGGTCTCGGCCCCGTCGGAGACCTGGTACCTGGCCGAGGGGTACACCGCGGAGCACTTCGACGAGTACGTGCTGATACAGAACCCCGGTGAAGCCGATGCCGAGGTCACCGTCACCTTCATGGTGGAAGGGGCGGACAACGTCACCAAGGAGTACAGCGTGGGGCCACACTCACGGTTCACCATCCACGTGGACGACATCATCCCCGGCCACTCGGTATCCACCGAGATCGAGAGCACGGAGCCGGTGGTGGTCGAGCGCGCCCAGTACCTGAACTACATGACCGCGGGCCACTGCTCCATAGGCGCCACCTCCACCTCCGAGACCTGGTACCTGGCCGAGGGGTACACCGACCAGGGGTTCGAGGAATGGGTGCTCATCCAGAACCCGCAGGACTCCTACAACAACATCTCGGTGACGTTCATGGAGAACTCGGGGGTGAACACGGTGAAGGATTACCGGCTGCCCCCCGAGAGCCGCTTCACCATACTGGTGGACGATATCCTTCCCTCCGCCGAGGTATCGGTCAAGGTGCGCTCGGAGTACCCGGTGCTGGTCGAGCGGGCCATGTACTGGAACGACCGGAGCGACGGCCACGGCTGCATCGGGACCCCTACCCCCGACTCGGAGTGGTACCTGGCGGAGGGGTACACCGACCAGGGGTTCGAGACGTGGATACTGGTGCAGAACCCGGGCGACGAGGAGCGTAACGTGACGTTCACGTTCATGGAGCCGTCGGGGGTAAACACCACCAGGAGCTACCAGGTGGCGCCCCGAAGCCGTTTTACCGTGGGGGTGGACGAGATCCTTCCCGCCTCCGAGGTGAGCACCCGGGTAACCGCCGACGGGCCGATAATCGTCGAGCGCGCCATGTACTTCAACAACCGCAGCGGCGGCACCGACTCCCTCGGCGTCAGGGGCTACTAACCAAAACCTCCCTCCACACTTGAGGGCGCCCGGGGCTGAAGGGAGCCGCTCACAGCGGGAGTATGGATAGGCAATCGGCGAATACACATACGCACAGAAGCAAGACCAACTTGAATCATCGGAGCTGCCTGAGAGACGCGGCTCAAGAGGGTTGCGTGGAACAGCGTGGCCGGGAGTCGTGGCTCAAACTGTGGGGGGGCGGTCAAGCGAAGGTGCCGGTTGGCCGAGTATAGAAATAGGGATATGGTATAATTTAAAACCGAATTGAATAAGATTCCTTTTGCCAGGGAGCCGGAGTCGAACTCCGGTCAATCCTGGCGTTTTGTTTAGGAGGTTCGCGAGTTGAGGCTGACAAAAGCGATGATACCGGTGGCGGTCGTGCTGCTGGCCCTGTCGATTACACCTATATGCCGAGCCGGGCACGGCAGGGGGGTCCCAGTGGTGTCTATAGACCCCGGTCACGGCGGTGAGGACCCCGGCGCCATATGCAACGGCGTCGAGGAGAAGGCTGTCAACCTGGAGATATCACTACGGATCCGCCCGCTCATCGAGGCGATGGGTTACCGGGTGGTGATGACCCGGACGACCGATATCACGCTGTCCCTGCAGGAGCGATGCGATATCGCCAACAACGCCCGGGCGGACATCTTCGTGAGCATCCACAACAACGCCTACCTGACCACATCCGAGGGGACCGAGACGTTCAGTTACTACGACTCGGTGGAGGGAAGGCGCCTGGCGACGCTCATCCACAACGAGGTGGTGAAACGGATCGAGCTGACAAACCGGGGGGTCAAGGAGGCCGGCTTCTACGTGCTCAAGAACACCGACATGCCGGCCGCGCTGCTGGAGGGCGCGTTTATCACCAACCCGGAGGAGGCCGAGCTACTCCAGGACCCGGAGTTCCAGCAGGATATAGCCGAGGGAGTGGCGGAGGGCATACACAAGTACCCGATAGACCCCGGGCGCTTCGACACCTACATACTGCTGATGAACCCCGACCAGGAGGAGACCGCCGAGGTCGAGCTGATATACATGACCGGCGATGGGAAGGAAGAGCGCTACGAGGAGGAGGTGCCGCCGGGTTGCAGGGTCACGATCCACGTTGATGACTATATCCCCAACCGGGACGTCTCCACGCTGGTGAGGAGCACCAACGGGGTGCCGATAGTGGCCGAACGGGCGGTCTACTTCGATTTCGACAAGGCCAGCGGGGGGCATGGAGCCCCCGGTGTGCCCTCCGCCTCGCAGGAGTGGCACCTGGCCGAGGGTTCGACCGATTGGGGGTACAGCACGTTCGTGCTCATCCAGAACCCCGCCGAGGTCGAGAACCCGGTTGCCCTGCGGTTCATGCGCTCGGACGGCCACAACTACAAAGGCGAGTTCACCCTCGAGCCGCACTCGCGGTTTACCCTGGACGTCTCAACCGTTCCAGGCTTCGAGGAGGCGGACTTCTCGGTCAAGGT
>JAHIPE010000170.1 GCA_018894655.1 Actinomycetota bacterium | reverse complement strand
CCGCCGCCAGGAACAGGGCCACCCCCACGGTCGTGAGCGCCTTGCCCACGGACCTGACCGAGCGGAAGTGATGCTCCATCTCCTCGTAGTAACGGGCGATGAACGGGACCACGAACGTGAGGGCGGTGCCCATCAGGATGGGCATTACCGCGATGGAGACCAGCGAGTAAGGTATCCCGATCCAACCGGCGAAGCCGAACGTCCACAGCAGGCCCAGTATCATCACCCCGACGGGCAGGACTGTGTCGGAGAACCTCCGGAACGCGAGGAAGAGCGTGCCTATCACCACCGCTATCGCCACCCCGAAGAGCAGGACCGTCTTGTTCCTTATGTGGCGGTCGAAGTCCCTTGCCAGGGTGGCGTCTCCGGCGACGTCGATCCTTACGCCCGGGAGATCGGAGAGCCCGGCCTCAAAAAGTTCGTCAAGGTCGTTGGCGAGCTTCACCTGCTCCTTCTCGGTGAGGTCCGCTCCGAACTTGATGATCACCAGCGCCGATTTCCTGTCGGGGGAGATGAACTTGCCGACCATCTCCTTCTCCACCAGCGGGTTTGAGAGGTAATCCTCCTCCACGAGCTGCTGGTAATCCTTCCCGGTGAACATCTTTACCTGGCTGTTTGTTATAGAGCTCAAAGGGACGTCGAAGCCGAGCGCCGCCATCTCTCTTTTCATGTTGGCCACGAACGGGGTGAGGTAATCCTGGATGAACGGCACCCGCTCGCCTTCGCCCACCGAGACGGCCTGTATCTGCCCGTCGTTGAACCGGGGGTCCGATTGAACCGAGTCGCCGAGGCCGATGAGGAACTCCACCATGACCGGGTCGGTAACCGAGTCGGCCCTCACCAGCACGTTCTCGTAGGATATCCCGCCGAAGCTGTTGCCCAGCGCGTCCAGCGCCTCGACGCTGGGGAAGTCATCGGGGAGCAGGCCCCTGTAGGCGACCTCGCCCTTGAGGAAAAACAGGCCGAACCCAAGGGCGGCGGTGACCAGGAGCGAAACCGCGATTACCCCCCAGGGGTGCTCCTTTACCGTCTCTGCGATCTTCTTGAAAACACTCATCCGGCCACTCTCCCATGCTTCACATACCGCGACCCCGCGGCCGCCCGGGCCCGCCTTCCGGTCGGCGGGTGGCAAATATAATATAGCCGGGAGCGCCTTACCGCAAATGAGTGACCTCGCCGGGGGGCGTGACTGCCGCGGGGCCTGCCTCTTTGCAGAAGGCCACCCGGGGTGTAGAATGTAGAACTGCCGACTGGAAAGACGGGAGTCCGGCTAAAGGAAAGGGGAGTGGGCATGCCAAGGTACATCATGCTGAGTAGCCTCACGGACGAGGGGGCGCAGACCATCCGGAAGAACCCTGAGAGGATAAAGGAGGTCAACAAGGATATCGAGGCGCTCGGGGGGAAGGTCATCGACCAGTACGCGGTGATCGGGGAGTTCGACTTCATTAACATCCTCGATGCTCCCGATATCGAGACCATCGCTCGTATATCCGTCGAGCTTGGGTCGCGCGGGTCGGTGCACATCCACACCCTGGCGGCTATTCCGGTCGACGAGTTCATAGCAAGGTTGAAGTAACGACGGCGAATCAAGCTATCCGGCCCCGGCGAAACCCCGCCGGGGCCTTTCCGAATCCCAACCGGAATGGGATTACTTGAGCACGGATCGGGAAACGGAGCACGGAGCGCGAACGGGCGTGGAGCATCGAAACACCGGGCGCCGGGCGGTGCTTGCCGTACTGGTGGCCGTCATCCTGTTGCCCGCGGCAGCGGTCTCCTGCGGTGCCCCGGAGCAACTGTGGGCTCTTCAGTACCAGACGGGGCCGAACTCGTTGACCGCGGTCAGTGCCGCGGATGCATCGCACGTGTGGGCGGTGGGAAACGGCACGATTTTCTTCTTCGACGGCAACCGCTGGAGCAGGCAATACGAGGACCCGGAGAAAGCCCCCCGGGATATCTGCGCGGTCGACCCCAGCCACGCCTGGGCGTCCGGGGGCGATGGGAAAGGTGTCATATTCTTCTATGACGGCTCCACGTGGGTCAGGCAGTACGAGACGGGGGATGGCACCATGAACCCGATTGCCGCCGCCGACGAGGGCAACGTGTGGGCGGTCGGCGCTAACGATGACGGTGCCAACATCTACCACTTCGACGGGTCGGCGTGGACGAAACAGTACTCCGCCCCTCTTCATATACAGGATATCTCCGCCCTGGACGCGGGCAACGTGTGGGCGGTCGGGGAGGACAGCACGGGAACGAGCAACATCTACCACTTCGATGGGGTATCCTGGTCGGCGCAGCACGGGGCGGCGGCGGGGGAGTACCTGATCGGGGTATACGCCCTGGACCGCTCGCACGTCTGGGCGGTGGGGTACATCGAGGGACAGGGAACCGGGGGGGGCCCCGCGGGGGTGATCTACTTCTTCGATGGGGAGCGGTGGATCGTGCAGCACAGGGCCGGTGAGGAACTGCACCGGGCGGCGGCGGCGGACCCCTCGCACGTCTGGGCGGTGGGAGGCGTGGGTGTCGAGGGCCCGATCTGCTTCTTCGACGGCAAGGTGTGGGAAAAGGAATACGAGGGTATAGAGCCGTTCTTCGACGTCTCCGCCGCCGATGCCACACACGTCTGGGCGGTGGGCGGACTGGGGGGAATCTACTTCTCCGAGGGCCGCCCGGAAAGCCCGAGGTGAGGGGGCACGAACCGCGCCTTTCACGATTCGCGGCGGCCGCGAGCGGTGCCGGGGAGTTCTTGAACAAAGGGCTCTACTCTGGAAGAATTACGTACGTTACGCACCGTGAGAACGCGCATGCGAAGAGGTAGTACTCATGCGGGGCAAGGAGAGCAAGAAAGAAAAAAGAGATGCCTCAAGGGAGGAAGGCGCTCGCCCGGGTGCCAGGCTGGACATTCCGGCAAAAGATATCGCCCTGTACATGGAAGATGAAGAGGGGCGT
>JAHIPE010000169.1 GCA_018894655.1 Actinomycetota bacterium | reverse complement strand
CCGTCGAGCACGTCAAGAAAAACCCGACCGAAAAAGGTCGAATGGCGCCGATGTACGGCATGGCCGCCACCTTCCCCGACCGGGAAATGGTCGGTGACGCGCTGGAGATGTTCCTGGACCTCTTGTACAAGGTCTAAACCGCCACAAGGTGGGGTCAGTGCCTTATAGCGGTGTCCAAAGGGAAGCGCTTAGCCTAATAAGATGCGAGAAAAGAAAGCCACAGGAGGTAAAGGGCCGTCCTTTGACCAGGCCAGGGGAATCCTGGTACAAAATTTCGGACACAATGAGTTCTTCCCTGGGCAGGAAGAGGCGCTTCATTCCATCTTCTCCGGGAGAAATCTACTGGTGGTCATGCCGACGGGCAGCGGCAAGTCGCTTATCTACCAGCTTCCCGCTCTCATGGGGGATGGGCTGACCATAGTCGTTTCTCCACTCATCTCTCTCATGAAGGACCAGGTGGACGAGCTCCAGCGCTTGGGTGTTTCGGCAACGTATGTCAACTCAAGCATTGATCGCGGCGAGCAGAGAGAAAGGCTGTCAGGGTGCCTGAACGGCGACTTCCGAATCCTCTACGTTGCTCCCGAGAGGTGCCGCGATAAAGCGTTTCTTCAAATGCTGGGCAGGATCAAGGTGTCCAGGTTGGCCGTGGACGAAGCGCACTGCATCTCTGAATGGGGGCATGATTTCAGGCCGGATTACAGGAGGCTCAAGGAGTTTCATGAACAGACCGGACGCCCCCCGTTAACCGCCCTCACCGCGACGGCTACCACCCGGGTGCAGCGGGACATAGTTGAATCACTGGGTCTTACGCCCGAGGAGATAGATGTACACGTTCACGGATTTGACCGTCCCAACCTTGTTCTCAGTGTGGTCACGGCTTTCAACGACAGAAAGAAGATCGAGTTCCTGTCCGGGTTTCTGAGGAAACAGAGTGGCTCGGGAATCATCTACGCGGGCACCCGGAAAAACACGGAAGACCTGGTCAGCAAGCTGGGTTCCGTGGAGCCCGGGATGGTTGCGTATCACGCGGGGATGGGACCGGAGGAGCGCACGGAAGCCCAGGAAGCGTTCCTGAGCGGAGAGGCCCGGGTTGTTGCCGCTACATCGGCGTTCGGAATGGGCATTGACAAGCGTGATGTCCGGTTTGTTATCCACTACAACTACCCCGGGTCTGTTGAGCAGTACTACCAGGAGATCGGTCGCGCCGGCCGGGACGGGCTCGAGTCCCAGTGCGTGCTCCTGTACTCACCTGCCGACAAGTCCCTGCGGGAGTACTTCATTGACGTCAGCTACCCGAGCAGGGCGCAGGTCAGGAGTGTGTGCGATGCGCTCTGGGAGACGGCGGACAATCCCGTCCTGCTGACGTACAAGGGGATCGCGCGATTGTGTGACGAGTCAGTGAACGAGGGCCAGATCGGCTCCTCGGTCCGCCTGCTGGTTGACGCGGGTGTCATCGGGGCGTTCTCGGGAGAGCCGACGGTCGCCATAACGATAAAGGAGCCCTATTCCAGGATACAGCCCCGCGTTCGGGGTCCTGTACAGCAGCGGGTTCTGGAAGCCGCCTCCTCCTCCGACCTGGAGACGCCGGGGCGATTCGAGACAGGGCTCTATCGGCTCGCCTCCGATGCCGGGGTCTCGACCGAACAGGTGCGAAGAGCCCTGACGGCTCTTAACGAAAGCGGACTTATCAAGTACGAACCGCAGTTCCGGGGACGCGGCATAAAGAAGATAGCCGACCCCCGACCACCATTCGAGAAACTACGCATTGACTGGCGGCGGCATGACCTGCTCCGGGGGATCGAGGAGGAAAAACTGCTCGCGATTGAGCGGTTCATCAACTGCCGGGGATGCCGGCGTGAGTACATACTGCGCTATTTCGGAGAGACGGAGTCCCTCTCATGCGGGGTCTGTGACCGCTGCAGGGAAATGGAGGCCGGCAAGGGCGAGAAGGGCGGCGTGATCCAGCGAAACCCGGACGTGGCGCTACCCATCCTGGCCTGTATGCGTTTCGTCCGTTTTCCGATAGGGAAGGTTCGAGTCGCGCAGGTGGTCACCGGTTCCAGCAACAAGCAACTGCTGGAGTGGCACCTGGACCGCAACCCCGCGTATGGACTGGTCAAGCGGGGACAGGACGAGGTGAAGGAAACTGTCGAGCACCTCATATTCGAGGGCTATCTCGAGCGAAAGGGGGAACCGGGTTGGCCGGTGCTGGGCCTTACGGAGCTTGGGAGAAAGACGGCACTCGGGATAACGCGAGAAAGACTCGAGGGACTGGCGGCCAAGAGGGCCATCCGAACCGGGAGGCCCGGACGTAGCCCCGCCGGGGGAACAAGGGCCGCGGTCCTCGAGTGCGTCGACACTGTTCCTTATCCTATGGGAGTGACCAGGATCGCGGCGGTTCTGACCGGCTCGAGGGCGGAGTGGATCAGGCGAGCCGGGGTGGACGAACTCGAGGTGTACGGTGCCGTCGATTCCAGTCAGGAGCACGTTCGGAAGATCATCCTTGCCATGATCAGCGGGAAGTTGCTCCGCAGGAGAGGAAACCCCGAGCGCCCCACGCTCGAGATAACGGAGGCAGGCCGAGCGGAACTGGACGGACGCCCGGAAGCGGCACCCCCGCCTTTCCGGGAAAAGGGGTCTCAACAAGGGGCCTGTCGGCCGTCACCGCTGGAAAAGAAGATCGAACCGCTTCTGCGGGGGGATTACGAGAAAGCGAAAAGGGCGGTAGGGGACCTTGCCGGTGATGACCCGAGGGACAGCATGGCCGTACTGGGAAGACGCTTCAACGAGTCGAACGACCCCGGGGTTCACTCCAGGGTGGTGTGGGCCGTGGGCGAAACCTGCGGTGCGCAAGGCATTGATTTCCTCTGCGGATGCGTGTCTTCAAGTGATAATGACGTTCGAAGGTCGACGGCGGTAGCCCTTGGAAAAGTGGCGGCACAGATGCTGGACATCCCACAGGACCACGCGACCGGACTGCGGAGGGTCAAGGAGGCGCTCCAGGTACTTTACAAAGACAGTAACAGCCAGGTGCGACAATACGCGGAAAAGGCGCTGCAGCAGTTTCGATAAGGCGCCTA
This sequence comes from Actinomycetota bacterium, assembly GCA_018894655.1. Lineage (GTDB taxonomy): Bacteria > Actinomycetota > Geothermincolia > Fen-727 > Anoxymicrobiaceae > JAHIPE01. The sequence continues at coordinate 325 of JAHIPE010000169.1, read as the reverse complement.
TCCAGACTGGACCAGCGGCACTGAAAACGCGCGTATTTCTAGCCTTGTTCTCTGCGCTTCATGTAGTGAAGGATACCGGCCGCGTTGACCGTTGCGATTCCCTGAAGCAGCCTGGTTTCATCATCGTTCATCTCGGGAAAATCCAGCATGATGCGTTCGGCCAAGCGCCGGGGGCTGCCCCCGAGGCCCTCTTTTTCCGCCAGCATGATGGATCGCTCCACCTGCCGGGTGTACTGCTCAACAACTTCTCGACATCGGCCCGACGAGCCGAAATGAGGAAACAAGAGGAGGTCCGGGTCGAGTTCCATTAGCCGTCGGGCGCTGG
>JAHIPE010000020.1 GCA_018894655.1 Actinomycetota bacterium | reverse complement strand
TGGTGAACGGGACGTTCTCGCGAATGGTATAAGCGGGTGTAAGGCGCATCGCCTCTTTCACCGCTTCAATCGCCTTCTGTGGCGCCTTCACCCCGGCCCCCTCGATGGTCCGGGGCACGAAGAAGACCCGTTGCCCATCCGGCCGCAGCGTTCCAGTCGCGTTGACGCTGGCCACCATGGACCTGACTTCCACCCCGCCGGATAGGAGCAGGACGTCCCCCTGTATCTCCGCCCTGGGATTTACCAGGAAAGAGCCGGTATCGGAGAAGAAGCGGTCTATCTCTTCCGGCCCTATTGTCGCCCGGTAGGTGGCTTCCGGCCAACTGTCGCTACTGAGCTTGATGGAATAGAAGAGGATTCCCTCGATGGTTATCTGTTCGGCCTCGATCTCCAGGTGGTCGTACTGCTTGAACACCAGCCTGATGGCGGGGAATGCCCCCACCGATACCGAGACCTCCCCGGCCTGGGGGTATCTCTCCCTGATCTCCCGCTTGATATACCTGGAAGCGGTCGATGGGAGAAACAGTTCCGTGGCCAGCCACAGCACCAGGAAGGTGAGTACCAGGATTATGACGATCCTAACGGCCCATTTCAACGCTCGGCTCTCCCCGGTGTAGTCGATGGGTCGGTTAATCGCCCGGACGGGCCAGGACCACCAGCGCATCGACCGCCACCGGTGTCCCGTCCGGTTCGATGATAATCGGGTTCACATCGACCTCGGCCACATAATCCTGCTCCAGGCCCAACTTGCCAAGGCCCACAAGCGCCCGGGCCAGTTTCTCCTTGTCGGCGGGGGCCTTGCCACGGACCGGGCCCAGTATGTCTTTGGCCCTGATGTCCTCCATCATCTGGAACGCGTCGGCTTCAGTGATGGGAGCGACCCTGAACGAGGTGTCCTTGAGAATCTCGGTGAATATACCACCGAGCCCGAACATCACGCAGGGGCCGAACTGGGGGTCCCTGATGAGGCCGATAACCAGCTCGCGCTCGCCGGGGACCAGCCTGTAGACCACGACCCCCTCGTAGTGGTCGTTTCCCAGGTTGACGATTATCCTGTCGAACGCCTCGCGGAGCTCCGCCTCGTCCCTTACGCCCACGGCCACAAGGTCACGCTCGGTCTTGTGCGTAATCTCGGAGCCGCATGCCTTGAGGACAACCGGGTACCCGAGCTCGCCCGCCGCCCGCGCGGCGTCCTCGGCGGTCTCGACCAGTATTCCCGGGGCCACCGGCACGCTGTACTTCTCCAGCAGGGCCTTGGAGTCGTGCTCCGACAGGGCGTCCTGCCCGTTCTCCAGCGCTTTCTCGATAATCGGGTCTATCGGCATTGGTTGTTACCTCACGATGATATATCCGTCGGGGTCTACTTCCTCCCTCAAGGCCCGAAGCTCCTCGTCGGTGGGGGGAGGGGTGGACTTAACTCTTCCTGCCATTCCGTCTGGTCGATCAGGTTTTCATACAAAGTATCTATACCTCCTCATTCGGCGCCCGAAACCGTCGATATCGCCGGGGGGTCTTTAACCCGAAGCAAATAATTATCATAAGTCACCCCGAAAAGCAAAAAGCGCAGGCATGCGGATGAGGGTTATCGGAGGTCAGAAGTCGGTAAAACGGCGTGGGATCTGCCTGGCGACGCTTGTTTCGGTTGGAAAAGAAAGTCCACTAAATTAGCGAAAGCCATTGCGGGAACCACGACGATTGACATACTATTTACTACTGGTGAACTACCCTTCCCTGACGAAAGGGGCTTCATTGCTTAGCAACAACGAACTTTTCCTGCTTCAGCGAGGTCGCTTGAGCCCTTCCCTCTCCACAGGCGTTACTTCGGTTGGTCCCCAACCTAGCGAAACTTGTTGGTGTCGGCTTAAACGTGATGAGTCTTTTCAACTTCTTTCACACCGACGTGCCGGTTGCCAATTTTACGTAACAACCTTCTTGTTACAACCCGATATTGGTCTTTCAAGGTGCCTTACCTGTGGCTATATTATACTACACCAGAAGGACAGAAAGACCGCCCGTATCCTCCACCTGAAGGAAGAGGTCTTGGGCGGGGTTTTATGATAAAATCCGTAGACTATAGATGTGGCAGAGGAGCAGTTTGCCACGAAAAGGGGGGGTCGAGGATGGCCAAGCTCTTATGGAAGCCCTCAGAGGAGCGCGTCAAGAGCAGCAATATGTACCGCTTTATACAGTACGTTAACAGGAGATTCGACAAGGACTTCTCCGACTACGACGAGCTCTACCAGTGGTCGATCGACAATATCCCCGATTTCTGGGCGGCGACATGGGATTTCGTGGACATCAAGGCGTCCTCGGGCTACGAGGAGGTAATCGACGACGTCGGGAAGATGCCGGGGGCGAGCTGGTTTGCGGGCGCCCGCTTGAACTTCGCCGAGAATCTCCTCCGCTTCCGTGATGACCAGGTGGCGCTCATCTTCAAGGGGGAGGGCCGGGATACGGTGAGGATGACCTACGCCGAACTGTACGATCAGGTAGCCAGGGTGGCAAAGTCGCTCCGGGACGCGGGCGTGAAGAAGGGAGACCGGGTGGCCGGCTTCATGCCCAACATGCCCCAGACCGTGGTGGCGATGCTCGCCGCGACCAGCATGGGGGCGGTATGGTCCTCCTGCTCGCCCGATTTCGGCATCAAGGGGGTCCTGGACCGCTTCGGCCAGATAAAGCCCAGGATACTGTTCGTCGCCGACGGTTACTTCTTCAAGGGCAGGAAGCTGGACTCGCTCGAGCGCGTGGCCGACATCATCGAGGATCTCCCATCCATAGAGAAGGTGGTGGTCACCCCGTACACCGACGAGGAGCCGGACATCAGTGGCGTCCGCGACGCGGTGCCCTTCGATGACTTCAAGTCGGGCGAGGACAACCTGGAGATCGAGTTCGAGCAACTTCCGTTCGACCAGCCCCTCTACATCATGTTCACCTCCGGCACCACCGGTCTCCCCAAGTGCATGGTGCAGAGCGCGGGGGGTATCCTCATCCACCACCTGAAGGAACTGGTTCTCCACACCAACCTGACCAGGGACGACACTATCTTCTACTTCACCACCTGCGGGTGGATGATGTGGAACTGGCTGGTGAGCGCCCTGGCGGTGGGCGCAGAGCTCGTCCTCTACGACGGCAACCCGTTCTACCCCGATCCCGGCGTCCTGTGGGAGATGGCGCAGGAGGTGGGACTTACGGTTTTCGGAACGAGCGCGGGGTACGTGGCGGCACTAATGAAGGAGGGGTTGAAGCCCGGAGAGGAGTACGACCTGTCATCTCTCAAGTCCGTTCTCTCCACCGGGTCACCGCTCTCCGAGGAGGCGTTCGAGTGGATATACCAGGAGGTCAAGCCGGACATTCAGCTTGCCTCGATATCCGGGGGGTCGGATATCAACGGCTGTTTCGCCCTGGGGGATCCCATGGGGCCGGTGTACTCCGGGGAGCTGCAGTGCAGGGCACTGGCGATGAAGGTGGAGGCGTTTGACCCGGAGGGGAACCCGGTGATAAACGAGCAGGGAGAGCTGGTCTGTTTGGCGCCGTCCCCCTCCATGCCCATCTACTTCTGGGACGATCCGGACGGCGCAAAGTACCATCGCGCTTACTTCGATGAGTACGAGAACGCCTGGAGGCACGGAGACTTCATACTCATCAACGAAAGAGGCGGCGTGATCATCTACGGCCGCTCCGACGCCACCTTGAACCCGGGGGGGGTCCGAATCGGCACCGCCGAGATATACAGGCTGGTGGACCTCATAGACGAGGTACAGGACTGCATCGTGGTGGGGCAGAACTGGAAGAACGATGTCCGGGTAATCCTGTTCGTACAGATGGCGCCGGGCTGCGAGCTGACCGACGAGCTCAAGGACAAGATTAAGAAGCGCATCCGGTCCGAAGAGTCCCCACGGCACGTCCCGGCCAAGATAATCGCGGTGCCCGATATTCCCTACACCATCAACATGAAGAAGGTCGAGATATCGGTCAAGAAGGTCATCGAGGGCGAGCCGGTGAAGAACAAGGACGCCCTTAAGAACCCCGAGGCGCTGGACTACTACGAGAACATCCCCGAACTGCAGGAGGACTGAAGCCGCCCACCACCCTTGAGGGGAGGTTCTCAACCTCCCCGGGGCCGGAGGGCGACAGGATTGTCGCCCCTCAAGTTGGTTGGTGAGGGCCGGAGGGCGACAGGATTGTCGCCCCTCAAGTTGGTTGGTGAGGGCCGGAGGGCGACAGGATTGTCGCCCCTCAAGGGACTTGGGGTGGGATGATCGAGTTTGCGCCGCCGGCCTCGAGGACATAGCATAATGGCCGGCGTTACCGGGTTGAAACTTTGATGTTTTAAGGAGGTTGTAAGATGCCGGAAAAGAGAGAGCTTGGAAGAGGAGTCGCCATCGTTGGGGCGGGGATGTCGAAGTTCGGCATGTTCGAGGACAAGGACTCCAAAGACCTGTTTGCGGAAGCATTCAAAGAGATGCTCTCCTCGGTGGACAAAGGCATCGATCCCGAGCGGATTGAGGCTATGTGGATAGGCAATTTCAGCAATGATTTCTTTGTCCATCAAGCCCACTGGGGACCCATAATATCCGATCTGCTGGGCCTGGCGCCCAGGGCGGCAACCAGGACGGAAGGCGCGTGCGCGGCAAGCACTCTTGCCTTCAGAGACGGCGTTATGGCTATAGCCTCCGGGCTCTACGACGTAGTCCTGGTCGGTGGCGTGGAGGAGATGTCCAAGTGTACCACCGAGGAAGTCACGGAAGGCCTGGCGCTGGCTACCTCCCCCTATGAGGGGGCCGCGGCGTTTACATTCCCCGGCGTTTTCGGGGCTCTGGCGACAGCGTATTTTGATAAATACGGGGCAACGCGAGAGGATCTTATGAACATCACCATAAAGAGCCACAACAACGCCCCTTTGAACCCCAAAGCCCAGTTCAACAAGACGATAGCCGACTTGATGCAGGCGAAGATAAAGAAGGCCGAGGAGAGGGGGAAGCCCGTTCCAAGCTGGGGGAGTGAAAAGGAGGCCCTCGGGGATCCAAGATTCAACCCGCCGGTCGCCTGGCCGATGTTTCTCTATGACTGCTGCCCGATAAGCGACGGGGCAAGTTGCATGCTGCTGGTCGCGGAGGACATGGCCGGGGAGTTCACGGACAAACCCATATACATGGCGGGAATGGGACAGGGAAGCGGGAGGGCCTTACACGCTTCGCCCAGCTTGACCTCCTTCGAGGCGAACAAGCATGCGGCCGCCGAGGCCTACGCGATGTCCGGGCTTGAGCCCAAGGACATCCAGTTCTCGGAGGTGCATGATTGCTTCAGCATAGCGGAGCTCATCCACATAGAGGATCTCGGGTTTTTCAAGCCGGGAGAAGGTTATAAGGCGGTGGCCGAAGGAGCGACGAAGCTGGATGGCCCCATGCCGATTAATACTTCTGGAGGGCTCAAGTGCAAGGGTCACCCCGTTGGAGCGACGGGTGTAGCCCAGATGTTTGAAGTATGGAAGCAGTTGAGAGAAGAGGCGGGCGAAAGGCAAATCCCCGGAAGGGATCTTCGCGTCGGAGGTGCCCAGAACCTGGGAGGAACCGGCGGCACCTGCACGTTCACCATTCTGGAAAGGAGATAAGGCGATGGAAGAGCGGCCTTTGAGTGACATCTCGTATTACCGGTTCATTGATGAAGAGAAGCTGATGGGCTCGAGATGCAAGAAATGCGGACAGCTCTACGCCCCCCCCCGCCATTTCTGTTTTGAATGTCACAGAAGCGAGATGGAATGGCACAAGATGAAAGGGGAGGGCGAACTGGCTGCCTTCACCTGCATATTTATAGGCCCCTCCTTCATGGGGGAGCAGGGCTACAATCGAAAAAACCCCTACTGCACAGGGGTGGTGAAGCTGGAGGAAGGGCCGAGGGTTGTGGCTCGCATCGAGGGCGTAGATGCCGGAAATCCCGATACCATCAAGGTGGGAACTCCACTGGAGGTGGAGTTTCTGCGCCGCGGGGAAGGTGAGGAAACGGTAACTTCCCTGGCTTTCAGGCCAAGGAGCGGTTGAGAGTCTAGCGGTCCACGTTCTCTTCGATGAAACGGACTACGTCGCGGGTATCGGTGCCCGGGCTGAAGCAGGCGTCGGCGCCTTCTCCCTGGAGGGCTTCGTGGTCTGCGTGGGGGATGGCTCCGCCGATAATCACCAGGAAGTTCCGACGGATACCTTTCTTGACAAGGGTCTCATTGAGCTTCCTGTTCCACTCGTAGTGCGCCCCGGAGTGGACGCTGCAGCCGATGACGTCCACGTCCTCCTGCAGCGCCGCCTCGACGATGGTGTCCACCGTCTCGAACCCCTCGAAGATGACCTCCATCCCCGCCTCGGTCAGGGCGCGGGAGACGGTCAGTATCCCTCGCCAGTGGCCGTCGATACCCGGCTTGAACAGAAGCACCCTTATCTTTCTTTTTTCCACCTCGACCCCCCTCGAACGCGTGCGGCCGGACCGCCGGAGGACCCGCCGCGGGATCCTATCCCATCATGGGGACATCCCAGAGCCCCCACATGTCGCGGAACGTGTTGGTTATCTCGCCGATGGTGGCGCCCTCCCGGGTCAGCTCCATTACAACAGGCATCACGTTCTCGCGGGTCTCGCAAACCGTCTTGAGTCCGTCCAGCAACTTGCCGACCCTGGCGTTGTCCCGTTCGGCCCGTAGCTTCTCGAGCCGTTCAATCTCTATCCGGGCCGCCTCCGGGTTGGTCCTGAAAGGAGGATGGGGCTCCTCGTCTTCCATCACGAAGCAGTTGACCCCGATGACCTTTTCCTCACCCGATTCGACCGCTTTCCTTCTCCTATCGAACGCCTTGTTCATCTCCTTGTACAGCCAGCCGCTCTTCAAAGCTTCCACAATGCCCCCGGCGTCCTCGATTCTCCCGAAGTACTCCCATATCCGGTGTTCCAGCTCCTCGGTCAGCGCTTCCACGTAGTAGGAGCCCCCCAGGGGGTCTATCACGTCGGCTACACCGGTCTCCTCCCGCATCAACTGCTGGGTACGCACGGCGAGGAGCACCGCTTCCTCGCTGGGAAGGCAGACCGCCTCGTCGAAGGAGTTGGTGTGCAGTGACTGGCAGCCGCCCAGCACCGCCTCCAGGCCCTGGTAGGCGGTGCGCATGATGTTCACCATCGGCTGCTGGGCGGACAGGGAGCTTCCAGCCGTCTGGACGTGGAAGCGGAATTGCTTGGATACCGGGTCTTCGGCCTCGTACCTCTCGGTCATCAGGCGGTACCACAGTCTTCGGGCGGCGCGGTACTTGGCTATCTCCTCGAAGAAGTCCCTCTGCGCGGCGAGGTGGAAGGCCAGCCTGAACGCGAAGTCATCTATCTTCCAGCCTCTGGACAGCAGTTCATCTATATGGGCCACCGCGTTGGCCAGCCCGAACGCGATCTCCTGCACCGCGTCGATGCCCCCCTCACGATAGTTGTAGCAGGTGAAGTTGACCGGGTTCCACTTGGGGGCCTCTCCCATGGGGGTGCAGTACTCGATGAGGTCGCAGGCCAGCTTGAGAAGCTCATCGGGCCCAAGGGAGTGCCAGGGGACGTAACCGATGGTCATGGTGAGGATGTCGTTCTGGGTGGTGCCCCGCAACTGGTCCATGGGGATTCCCCGCTCCCTGGCCACGTTGAAGTACATCGAGGTCACCGCCGCGGAGGTCACCGGCTCCACCACCAGCGCCACGCTCATGTCGTCGATGGGGAGGCCTTCCACCAGCGTCTCCATGCCCCTTATGGAGTACAGCGGCACCCCCTCCTTGCCAACCTCCGCCTCCAGCCAGTCGATTGGATCGTCCGGGTCCACGCCGGCGAACGTAAGGGAGTCCACCGCCGCGCTGAAGCCGGTCTCCCCCTCTTCGTGCAGCATCTTCCAGCGCTTATTGGTCTCCTCCGGGGTCCCGAAGCCGGAGAACATCCGGATGGTCCACAGCCTTCCCCGGTACATGTTGGGGTAGACCCCCCGGGTGTAAGGCGGCTGGCCGGGGAAGCCGACGTCGCGGAGGTACTCCACGCTTTGGACGTCGTTGGGGGTGTAGAGGCTCTTGAGCCCGATGCCTGCGTCGCTCTCAAACCGGTCCTTGCGCTCCCTCCCGCTTTCCGTCCGGAGCCGCCACTTCTCTTCTTCTTCCGCTATCTTCTTGCTTTCCTCCATAGCCCACTAACTCCTTGAAAGCGCTTACAGCTTGCCCAACAGTCTTCGGGCTACGACCACTCGCTGGACCTGGTTGGTCCCCTCGTATATCTGTGTCACCTTGGCGTCGCGCATCATCCGCTCCAGGGGCTGGTCCTTCATGTAACCGTAACCACCCAGGACCTGGACCGCGTCGGCGGTGACGCTCATCGCCATGTCGCTGGCGAAGAGCTTGGACATGGCCGAGAACAAGGACAGTTCGGGGTCATTATTGTCGCATAGTGTAGCCGAGCGGTAGACAAGCTGGCGGGCGGCCTCCACCCTGGTCTTCATGTCGGCCAGCATGAACTGGATGCCCTGGAGCTTTCCTATCGAGCTCCCGAACTGCTCTCTCTCCCTGGCCCAGCCCACCGCCACGTCCAGGGCGCCCTGGGCGATGCCCACCGCCTGGGCCCCCACCAGAGGGCGGGAACTGTCCAGCGTCTTCATGGCGGTGATGAAGCCGGACCCCCGCTCGCCAAGCATGTTCTCTTTAGGCACCAGGCAGTCCTCGAACTTCACCTCGGAGACCTGGGCGCCCCTGAGGCCCATCTTGTCCTCCACGGGCCCCACGGAAAACCCGGGGAACTCCTTCTCCACCACGAACGCGCTGATGCCCCTTACACCCCTGTCGATATCAGTCATGGTGAACGTTGAGAACGTGTCCGCGATGCTCCCGTTGGTGATGAAGCACTTTTCCCCGTTCAGCAGGTAACCGTCGTCGGTCTCAACCGCTGTCGTCTTGGTGGCGGCTGCGTCGGAGCCGGCGCCCCGCTCGGTGAGGCAGAAGGCGGCAAGCACTTCACCCCGAGCCAACGGGGGCAGGTACTTCTGCTTAATCTCCTCGGAGCCGGCAAGCACTATGGGATAGGCCGCCAGCTTTTGGACCACGAATATGAGAGATGTGGTGGCGCAGGCGCGGGCCAATTCCTCGGCAACGATGCAGTTGGACAGGAGAGACGCGCCGGATCCCCCGTACTCCTCGGGGATGGACAGGCCCAACAGCTCGTTCTCGGCCAGCAGCTTCTGCATGTCCCAGGGGAAATCTCCCTCCCGGTCGATCTCGGCGGCGCGGGGGGCCACCTTTTCCACCGCCATCTGTTGTATTTGTGCGCGAAGGGCTTCCTGCTCCTCGGAAAGTTCGTACGCCATCTAACAAGCCTCCTTGCCTATGCATCTACCAGTACCGATTCGCTCTACTCTCTCTAGAAGGTGAACAGGTCAATCCCGCCACCGACCACGATGGCATCCCCGGTGACGTAGCTGGACTCCTTCGAGGCCAGGAAGCCTATCACGTTACTCAGCTCTTCCGGGTCACCGGCCCGCCGCATGGCGACCCGCTTGATTATCCTCTCCCGGAATGGCTCTGCGACCTCGTAGAAGCTTCCCCCGTCGAAAACACCCAGCACTACCGCGTTGCAGGTTATGTTGTACCGGGAGCCCTCAAGCGCCACCGTCTTGGTGAGGCCGATGATACCGGCCTTGGTGGCGGCGTAGGAGCATTGCCCAAACCCACCCATGGTGCCGGTTACCGAGGAGACGTTGATGATTCGCCCCCACTTCTTCTCTACCATCGACGGCATCACTGCCTTGATGGTGTTGAACGCTCCGGTCAGGTTGACCGAGAGGTCCTTGTCCCAGTCCGCCTTGTCCATCTTCACGATGGTCGTAGCCCGCACGATGCCGAAGGCGGCGTTGTTCACCAGGATGTCGATCGCTCCCAACTCCTCGGACACCGCCGCTACTCCCCGGCTTACCTCCTCGGGGTCGGAGACGTCCATCTTGACCCCCATGGCGTTTCGCCCCAGATCCCTTATCTCCTCGGCGACACTCTCCGCTTTGTCCAGGTTGCGGTTGCCGGTCAGCGCCACGTCGCACCCCAGGTTCGCCAGAACCAGGCCGTGGACCCGGCCCAGCCCCCCAGATCCCCCTGTAACGAGGGCCACTTTCCCTTCAAGAGACATGCACCTCACCCCCAGTTCGACTCATACGAATTCGTTTACGCACTATACCACGATTAACCGTGAAAAATGAACGGTTTCACCTGGCGCGACACGTAACCGTTCCTCAGCCGGCATCCGGCCGCCACAGGTCTAAGTACCCCGTTCCATAAATACGCTTGCATTCGAACGTCGATGCATCCGCACCTGCTGCGTTCCGCTCCCTCGCGGTACTCACAGAGTACAGCTCGGTCGCGCGCCTTGCATGAGCGGCGCCTCGGCGCTCTCGATACGACACCGTATTTATGGAACGGGGCACTTAATGGTGGGACAGGTTTC
>JAHIPE010000019.1 GCA_018894655.1 Actinomycetota bacterium | reverse complement strand
CGGCGCCGGCGCTCGAGCCGCTCGGCGATGCGTTTCTCGAAACCCTGGTCGCCGGGGTGGTAGTACTTTTTCCCCTCCAGCCTGTCGGGGAGGTGCTGCTGGGCAACGATATGGCCGGGGAAGTCATGGGCGTAACGGTACCCCTTTCCGTAGTCGAGCTCCTTCATCAGGCGGGTGGGGGCGTTGCGGATATGTAGTGGTACGGGGAGCGCCCCGTACTTTCTGACGTCCCGCTTCACGTCCCCGTAACCCGACTCCAGAGAGTTGCTCTTTGGCGCCGCCGCCAGGTAGGTGACCGCCTGGGCGAGGGCCAGTTCGCACTCGGGCATGCCCACGAAGCGGCACGCCTGCATTGCCGCGACGCAGAGTGTGAGCGCCTGCGGGTCCGCGTTCCCCACGTCTTCGGAGGCGAAGCGTATGAGTCTCCTTACTATGTACAGCGGGTCCTCCCCTGATTCCAGCATCCGCCCCAGCCAGTACAGGCCGCCGTCGGGGTCCGAGTCACGGAGGCTCTTGTGGAGCGCGGAGATAAGGTTGAAGTGCTCTTCCCCGCCCTTGTCGTAGAGCACCGTCTTCTCCTGCGCCACCTTTACCACCAGCTCGGCGGTTACCAGTGGCTCGTCACCCGTGTCTCCCGCCATGCGGCTCGAGAGCTCCAGCAGGTTCAGGGCGATACGGGCGTCGCCGTCTGCGATAGCGGCCATCATCTCCACCGCGTCGTCGTCGACCACGAGGCCGACGTCGCCCAGCCCCCGTTCCTTGTCGGCCAGCGCCCGGCGAACGATGCTCTCCAAGTGCTCCGGCTCCAACCGCCCCAGCACGTAGACCCTTACCCTGGAGAGCAGGGGGGAGATGACCTCGAACGATGGGTTCTCGGTGGTCGCGCCGATGAGGGTTATCGTTCCGTCCTCGACGTGGGGGAGGAACGCGTCCTGCTGCGCCTTGTTGAACCGGTGTATCTCGTCCACGAACAGGATGGTCCGCACGTTGTTGAACTTACGCCTGTCCTTGGCCTCTGCGATGATCTTCCTTAGTTCCGGCACTCCGGCGGTGACCGCACTGAACCTCCTGAACTCGGCGTCGGTGGCGCCTGCGATAATACCGGCAAGGGTGGTCTTGCCGGAACCTGCAGGCCCCCAGAATACCATTGAGGATACGTTGTCCTCCTCGATGGCTACACGTAGCGGTTGGCCCGGTCCCACGATATCGTCCTGGCCCTCGAACTCTGACAGGGAGCGCGGCCGCATCCGGTCCGCAAGGGGGGTGCCCTCCAGGGTTTTCTCAGGATGATCGAACAGGTCCATCAGGACTTCCCCTGCAACTCGCTGTCCGACACGCTCTCCAGTGCCGTGAACGCGTCGTGCTCGCGGCCCGATATTTCCCTTGCAATCGGCTCGGCCAGAAGTACCGCCCGCCGGCCGTCGCTGGAGAGGTCCTTGAACGTGAGCGACAGGCTGGTCCATGTATCGCCGATAGCGATGAACTCGTCACCGGCCCGGCCCAACCCGGGGGAGGACAGCACTCCGGCGGACTCGTTTAAGAACCTCCCATAGAGGCGGCGGAAGTTCCCGCCGTACCCGGTGCCGCCCTTTTCGGCGCTTACGTAGATGCTCTTGCAGAGGAGGCTGAGCGTATCCTCATCCATCTCGTCCGGCCATCCCCCCATAGCAAGAGCGAACCGCTCGAGTCCTTGCACTCCCCGAACCACCTCGGCACCGTCGCAGTTGAAACTGGCCCGTTCAGCCCCTTCCCCCCTCTGCCCCTTCCCCCCTCTGGGGGGAAGGTTGGGATGGGGGGGGTCTTGGGGGGAAGGTTGGGATGGGGGGTTCTGAGGGGGGAGGCGCAGGTTGAACCTGACTGCCCTGGCGACAGCGGGTGGGATTGCCCGGGAAAGGGGGGTGAGCCGTTCCGATACGCCGAACCGGTAGAAGGTGTTGTCCGCCGGTTGGGGCAGGAACGCGGCGGAGCGGGCCCGGGCCAGGCTGGCGAGGGAGCACTCACAGATGGAGTCGCGGTCATTATCCGCGACGAACGCGACTTCCCTCTCCTCGTCGTAGCCCACCAGGACGATCCGGTGCCCGCCGAAATGCCTCTTGGCCCTCAGGTAGTCCAGGTGGTACACGTCGGCGTGGACCATGGTGGGAACGCCCTGGTCAAGCATCTCCTTGACCGCGAGCCAGCCATCATCGGCTCCCATTCCGGAGACGACCTCCATACCTATTCCCAGGTGCTTACAGAGGTGCTCCTCCAGGTTGAAAACCCTCCCCCCGATGTACACCGGGGGCTTCATGTCAGGGTGATGGAAGTAGATGAAGCCGATTCCGGCTCCCAGCCCGAACACCATCTCCTCCGTGAGGTCGTGCCCGTAGAACCACAGGAGGTCACGAAGCGCGGTGCTGCTGCAGTGCCCCCCCGGCCGGTGGGGAAACTCCTCTATCAAGACCCTTGCCAACGCGTACTCCTTCCGCACGCCTTCCCGGGTCAACCTGACCATCCCTTTTTTATACAAATGGAGGTCAAGTTGAAGTATATGCTATATTCTCAACTTGTAGGCAAATGAGGTGATGTTTTGGGCGAGAACGAGAACGAAATCGTCGAAAGAGAGAAGACGCGCCGCAGCAGGTCGAAGAAGCTATTCATCCTGTTCCTGGCCGTCCTTGTAATCGGAGCGGGAGCCGGGGTCGGTACAAACTTCATATT
>JAHIPE010000018.1 GCA_018894655.1 Actinomycetota bacterium | reverse complement strand
GGGGCGACGAGTTCTGCGTGGTGCTCCCGGAGACCGATTCGTTCGAAGCGATGGTAGTGGCGGAGAAGGTGCGCCGGGCGGTGTCTGATTTCCACTTCCCCGGCGAGGAGGATATGCGCGTGAAGAACCTGACCATCAGCATCGGGGTCGCGACGTTCCCCCAGGACACCGACGAGGAGGACGATCTCATCCGCAAGGCTGACCTCGCCCTCTACGCCGCCAAGCAAGACGGCCGGAACTCGGTTTCCGCAGCGCTCTAGAAACCCTAAACAGTGGGGTCAGCGCCTTAAAGCAGTGGCCGACATTAAACGATATGGCAAGAAGGCCTGACCTCTACCTCGTACACAATCATCGGTGAGACAACGTCGCCATCCCCCGGGGCCACCAAGCTTCGCTTGCAAAGCATGGGGCGATGTGTATAATACTTCCCATTGCTCCGGCAGTAGCAGTGAAGCCATTAAACCCCCCAGGACCTGTGGCTTGTTTTTTTCGGGTAGGGGAAATGGAGTTGATCAAAATGGAACCGACGACCGAAGTCATACTCACCGAGGACGGCCGGAAGAACCTTTCCGAGGAGCTTGACGAGCTAAAGAACGTCAAGCGGCGCGAGGTGGCGGCGCGGCTGAAGAACGCGGTCAGCTACGGCGACCTGTCCGAGAACTCGGAGTATGACGACGCCAAGAACGAGCAGGCGCGAATAGAGAACAGGATCGACCAGATAGAGACCATGCTGGCGAAGGCGATCGTTATCGACCGCAAGCACGTGAAGACCAAGGAGGTCGGGATAGGGTCACTGGTGGAGATAAGGCAGGTAGGCTCATCGAGGAAGAAGCAGGAGTACCGCATAGTGGGCCCTGCCGAAGCGAACCCTGATAACCATATGATCTCTTTCCTGAGCCCGGTTGGCAAGGCGGTGATGGGCCGCAAGGTCAACGAGGTGGTTATTGTTTCCGCCCCCGCCGGCGAGGTGAAGTACCGTATAACCGCGATAAGGAAGTAGGGCCGGCCGGGGGAAGCCCCGCCGGGAGAAGATGAGCCCGCGTTTAGTACCCCGCTCCATAAATACGCTGGCATTCGAGCGCCGCTCCCGTCCACTCCAGCTTCGTTCCGCTCCCTCGGCGTACTACAGGAGTACGCCTCAGTCGCGCGCCTTGCCGGAGCGGCGCTTCGACGCTCTCGGTACTTAACCGTATTTATGGAACGGGGCACTTGCTTTGAGGCGGGCTTTCTTATGCTATCCTCTTTACAAATGCGCGCGTAGTATCGCGCCCTCGTACAGATGCCGGCCGCGCCGGCCGGGAGAAGAGGACCTGTCATGACCGCAGAGAATCGGAACGACGATGTAGACGCCCACGGCGGCGAGCCCGGGGAGCTTATCCGGGTAAGGCGTTCCAAACTGGAGAAGTACATAGCGGAGGGTGGCGAGCCGTACAGGCCTTCCTACGGCGAACCGGGAGAACTGGCGCTCTCGGGCGACCTCCACGGGGAGTTCGAGGAGCTCCAGCCGGGGAGCGGCTCGGGGAGCACGGTGGCGGTGGCCGGCAGGATCATGGCAGTGCGCTCGCACGGCAAGGCTGCGTTCGCCGACCTGCAGGACTCCCAGGGAAGGATACAGTTGCTGCTCCGGGAGGACGGTCTGGGGGAGGAGGCGTACCGGGCCTTCGGCTGGCTGGACATAGGCGATATTATCGGCGCCACCGGCGAGGTTATCCGGTCCCGCCGGGGGGAGCTGTCGGTCGCGGTAGAGTCTTATGAGCTTCTCTCCAAGTCGCTGCGCCCGCTGCCCGAGAAATGGCACGGGCTCAAGGACCACGAGACGCGGTTCCGCCGCCGGTACCTGGATCTGATGATGAACCCCGATGCGCGGCTGGTCCTGGAAAACCGGGTCGCCCTGATAAAGGAGACAAGGCGCTTCCTGGACGACAGGGGTTTCGTCGAGGTAGAGACACCGATGCTGCAACAGATTCCGGGCGGAGCTACCGCCAGGCCGTTCGTCACACACCACAACGCCCTGGGGATGAACCTGTACCTGAGGATAGCCCCCGAGCTATACTTGAAGAGGCTTCTCATCGCCGGTTATGACAGGGTGTACGAGCTCAACCGGAACTTCAGAAACGAGGGAATAAGCTCACGCCACAACCCGGAGTTCACCATGCTCGAGGCGTACCAGGCGTTCGTGGATTACCGGTACCTGATGGAGTTCCTCCGGGAGATGATAACCACGGTGGTGGAGGCCGTGCGGGGGGCCGCCGAACTGGAGATAGACGGGGAGAGGATATCCCTGGCCGGGCCGTGGAAGAAGGTGACCATGGTGGATGCGCTATCCGAGTACGCCGGTGTCGACGTGGACATCTCCTGGGAGACGTCACGCCTCGAGAAACTCGCCTCCCGGCACGACGTGGAGGTGCCCGGTGGCGCCGGACCCGGCTGGATAATCGCCGAGCTGTACGAGAAGCTGGTCGAGCCCAGGCTCAGGGAGCCCACGTTCGTGCTGGATTACCCGGAGGAGATATCCCCCCTGGCAAGGAAGAACCCGGAGTCTCCCGGTTTCACTGAGAGGTTCGAGATCCTGATCGCGGGACAGGAGATAGCTAACGCGTTCTCGGAGTTGACGGACCCCGTCGATCAGCGGGAGCGGTTCGAGGGCCAGGCCAGGAAGAGGGCGGCCGGGGACGAGGAGGCCCACCCGGTGGACGAAGAGTACCTGAGGGCGCTCGAGTACGGCATGCCTCCCGCGGGAGGCCTGGGGGTGGGGATCGACCGCCTCGCTATGCTCCTCACCGGCTGCAAGAACATCCGGGACGTGATTATCTTCCCCCACCTCCGCCCCGAGGGCGGTAGGGAATCGGTACCTGGCGTCGAATAGGTTATCGGGGGCGCTGCCCCGGCGGGGCGGCCGGGCGAACCGCAGCCGCCGGGGAGCGTCATCAAAGAGGAACCCCGGACGTTATAGTAGTTGGGGAAGAGTGCGAAGCGGCCCCGGGGCCGCAAGAAGGGGCGTAAATGAGCATCTTCTGTGACGAGTGCAGTAAAAACATAGCAACCGTGTTCCTGACCAAGATATCGGGCAGCGAGGTTTCCAGGGTGCAACTGTGCGACGACTGCGCCAGGAAGATGGAGGAGGCGACCGAGGCGGCCAACCTCATCGCGTTTCTCCCCCAGATAATGACCGACATTCAAGGGATGGACGACCGGTCGGTTGATGAAGTGCTTTCGGGTGAACTGATCGAATGCGAGTCCTGTGGAACCTCCTTCAACGACTTCCAGAAGATGGGGTTCCTGGGGTGCAGGGAGTGCTACAGGGCCTTCGGGGAGCCGCTGATGCGGGTGATACTGGAGTTCCAGGGGGAAGAGGAGCACTTGGGGAAGACGCCGAGGAAGGCGTCCAGGGGAGCACAGTTGCGCAAGAAGCTGATAGAGCTCGAACGGAGCCTGGAGCGGCGGATAGCCGAGGAGAAGTACGAGGCCGCGGCCACGGTGCGCGACCAGATACGCAAGATCGAGAACAGTCTGGACCCGGAGGCGAGTGCCAGTGAGAAGGAGTAAGGCCGGCGCGGCCGGTGCCGAATGGTTGAGGCAGAAGGGGCCGGGGCACCCGGTCGTACTCTCCTGCCGGACACGCCTGGCGCGCAACATCGAGGGCCTGCCGTTTCCTTCAGTCGCGGGGGAGGAGGACCTTGAGCGCGCGCGGGGGATCGTCCTGGAGGCGGTATCGCGCCGGGTGGCCCAGGACAGGGACTGGGACGTGAGGTTCGCCGAGGAGCTAAGCCGCGAGGAACTCTCCCTCCTGACCGAGGAGTACATTGTAAGCGCGTCGTTTGGCGAGTGCACATCGGGCCGGGCGGTCGCGCTAAACTGGCCTGATGCCTGCAGTGTGACCGTGAACGAGGAGGACAACGTCAGGATTCAATCGATCCTGCCCGGGGCGCAGTTCAATAAAGCGTGGCAAAAGACCGATAACATAGATAGCCTCATCGAGGGAGAGGTCACCTACTGCTTCGACGAGAAGCTGGGGTATCTGACGTCGTGCCCGAGTAATGTGGGAACGGGGTTGCGGGTTTCCGCGATGCTCCACCTGCCCGCACTGGTGACCACCGGAGAGATAGCCAGGACGATACCAGCCCTGGACCACGCCGGAATATACGTTCGCGGGTTGTACGGGGAGGGCTCCGGGGTCGCGGGAAACCTGTTCCAGATATCAAACCGAAGGACCCTGGGGCTCACCGAAGAGGCCATCGTCTCGCTTGTGGGGTCGGTGGTGACCAAGGTCGTGGACAACGAGAGAACGGCCAGGAAGATGATGCTTCGTGATTCCCCGCTGGACCTGAACGACAGGGTGTACAGGGCGCTGGGGGTCGCGGAGAGGGCCCGGCGGATGTTTCTGTACGAGGCGCTTGAGCTGCTTTCCATGATAAAGCTGGGCGTCGAGATGGACCTCCTGCCGGTGAAGGAGTTCAGCATACTGGAGGCGGGGGTGGCGGTCAGCACGTACCATGTGCGAAGGCTCCTTGACGGCGACGGCGGGGAAGAGGACGTGGACAGGGAGAGGGCGGCGCAGCTCCGCAGGGTGCTCGACATGTAGAGAGGGCGTGAATTTGTCGGCGCCGTGCCTTAGAATAGATACGGGAGGAGAAGAGAGTTGTTTCAGAGGTTTTCCGACAGCGCGAGAAGGGTTGTGGTCCTGGCCCAGGAAGAGGCCAGGAAGCTCAACCATAACTACATAGGGACGGAGCACCTTCTCCTGGGGCTGATCCAGGAGGGTGACGGCGTCGCCGCGAAGGCGCTTGCCGCGGCCCAGATCAAGCTCGAGGCGGTCCGGGGCCAGGTGGTGGACGTTATCGGAAGGGGCTCCAGCTCTCCCAGCGGCCATATACCGTTCACCCCCCGCGCCAAGAAGGTGCTCGAGCTGTCACTTCGGGAGGCGCTTCAGCTCGGGCATAACTACATCGGCACCGAGCACATACTGCTGGGACTGTTACGCGAGGGCGATGGCGTCGCCGCAAAGGTCCTGGTCAAGCTGGGGGCTGACCTGGAAAGGCTGCGAAGCCAGGTGCTGGGGAGCCTGTCCGGTGGCTCCTCGTCGGGCGAGCTCGGCGCCGCCGAGGGCTCGAAAGGTGGGGTCATGCTCGACCAGTTCGGGCGCAATCTTACCGAACTCGCCGTCCAGAACAAGCTCGACCCGGTGATAGGGCGCGAGAAGGAGATCGAGCGGGTAATGCAGGTCCTCTCGCGGCGGACCAAGAACAACCCGGTGCTCGTCGGGGAGCCCGGGGTGGGGAAGACCGCCATAGTGGAGGGGCTGGCCCAGAGCATCACCAACAACGAGGTCCCCGAACTGCTCAGGGGCAAGCAGTTGTTCACTCTCGACCTGGGCGCGCTGGTGGCGGGCTCCCGCTACCGGGGAGACTTCGAGGAGCGACTCAAGAAGATTATAAAGGAGATCCGCGGTCGGGGCGACATAATCCTGTTCATTGACGAGCTACACAACCTGGTGGGCGCCGGGGCTGCCGAGGGGGCGATAGACGCGGCCAGCATCCTGAAACCTGCGCTGGCCAGGGGGGAGCTCCAGACCATCGGCGCCACCACCATGGACGAGTACCGCAAGTACCTGGAGCGCGACGCTGCCCTGGAGCGGCGCTTCCAGCCGATAACCGTGGAGGAGCCCACGGTGGAGCACACCGTGGATATTCTCATGGGCCTGCGGGACCGCTACGAGGCGCACCACAAGGTGCAGATCACCGACGGGGCGATAGTGGTGGCCGCCCGCCTGGCGCACCGCTACATCTCGGACCGCTACATGCCGGACAAGGCGATCGACCTGATAGACGAGGCCGCGAGCCGGCTGCGCATGCGGGCGATGACCGCACCGCCCGACGTCAGGGAGAAGGAGGAGAAGCTCCAGAAGCTCAGGCAGGAGAAGCAGGCGGCGATAGCAGCCCAGGACTTCGAGAAGGCGGCAAGGATAAGGGACACCGAGCAGGAAGTAATCCTGGAGATCGCGGAGAGCGAGAAAGATTGGAAGGCCCCCCAGAGGAGCCACCAGCTCCAGGTGACCGATGAAGACATCACCGAGATACTATCCTCATGGACCGGCATCCCGGTTTACCAGCTGACCGAGGAGGAGAGCGAGAAGCTCCTGCGAATGGAGGGGGAGCTTCACGAGCGCATAGTCAGCCAGGACGAGGCGGTGGCGGCGATATCCCAGGCGATGAGGCGCACCCGGGCGGGGCTCAAGGACCCGCGCCGTCCCGGGGGGTCTTTCATATTCCTGGGGCCGTCCGGCGTGGGGAAGACCGAGCTGGCAAGGGCACTGGCGGAGTTCCTTTTCGGGAACGAGGACGCCCTGCTGCAGCTAGATATGTCCGAGTACATGGAGAAGCACACGGTTTCTCGCCTTGTCGGCTCGCCCCCCGGTTACGTGGGGCACGAGGAGGGAGGGCAACTGACCGAGGCGGTCCGCAGGAGGCCGTTCTCGGTGGTGCTGCTCGACGAGATAGAGAAGGCTCACTATGACGTGTTCAACGTCCTGCTGCAGATACTGGAGGACGGAAGGCTGACCGACTCCCAGGGGCACAAGGTCGACTTCCGGAACACGATCATCATAATGACATCAAACCTGGGGACCAAGGAGATACACGGCGCCACACCGCTTGGTTTTCACCAGGTCGAGGGGGGGGGTTCACTGCCGTACTCCGACATGAAGGAGCGGGTGGTCAGCGAGCTCAAGAGGGCGTTCCGCCCCGAGTTGCTCAACCGCATAGATGACGTGATCGTCTTCCACGAACTGAGCATCGACGAGGTCAAGGAGATCGCCGAAATGCTGCTGGACCGTGTCAGGGAGCAGCTCGCCGACCAGGACATGAAGCTCGAGGTGAGCGACGACGCGAAGGACATACTGGTGAGCGAGGGGTTCGACCGATCCCTCGGCGCCCGGCCGCTAAGGCGCGCCATCACCCGTCTCATAGAGAACCCGGTATCGGAGGCGATACTCAGGGGCGAGTTCACCGGAGGGCACGTGATCGTCGTGGAGGAGGAAGACGGCCGGCTGACGTTTGAAACCCGCGAGGACACCGAGGTCGCCACCGTCGGGGCCGACAGCTGACCAGTGCCCCGTTTCATAGATACGGTTAAGTACCGAGAGCGTCGAAGCGCCGCTCCGGCAAGGCGCGCGACTGAGACGTACTCCTGTAGTACTTCGAGGGAGCGGAACGCGGCCGGAGTGGATGCAGCGGCGCTCGAATGCCAGCGTATCTATGGAGCGGGGCACTATACAGCAGGCACACGAAAAACCGGGCTTCTGATACTATACGGATGAGGTCCGGTTATTTCTATTGGGGGTTCCGGTGCGGGAATATTCGGAAAGGGGAAGACAGCAG
>JAHIPE010000168.1 GCA_018894655.1 Actinomycetota bacterium | reverse complement strand
TCGAATGCCAGCGTATCTATGGAGCGGGGCACTATACAGCAGGCACACGAAAAACCGGGCTTCTGATACTATACGGATGAGGTCCGGTTATTTCTATTGGGGGTTCCGGTGCGGGAATATTCGGAAAGGGGAAGACAGCAGAGGCTCATGGGGGTGCTGGAGAAGGTCGCCCCGGGGACCGAACTCAGGGAGGCGTTCAACAGGATCCTCCAGGTCGGCTCGGGCGCGCTCATCGTGGCCGGAGACCTGCAGGAGCTAAAAGGGATGATGTCCGGCGGGTTCAGGATAGGATGCGAGTTAACCGCCCCCCGCCTGTTTGAACTGGCCAAGATGGACGGCGCGGTGGTCCTAAGCAAGAACCTCAAGACGATAAACTACGCCAACGTTCACCTTGTCCCGGACCCGTCGATCGTTACCGACGAGGCGGGGATGCGCCACCGCACCGCGGAGCGCGTTGCCAGGCAGACCAGGTCAAATGCGTTCGTGGTCGCGATATCAGAGAAGATGAATTCGGTGTCTGTGTACATGGGGAACGACCACTTTACCCTGGAGAGTATCCCGCTGGCGCTTGCCAAGGCCGACCAGGCGCTCCAGACCCTGGGGCGTTACCGCGTAAGGCTGGACGAGAAGTACGGCGTCCTGGACAGGCTGGAGGTCGAGGACATGGTCACGCTCAGGGACGTGGTAAAGGTCATCCAGCGCAACGAGAGTGTGGCCCGCATCGCCGCTGACATTCGGTTCCGGGTGAGCGAACTGGGAGTGGACGGAAGGCTGGTGAGCCTGCAGTTGAATGAGCTCATGGCCGGTGTGGAGAAGCAGGGGAAGCTGCTGGTGGACGACTACTACCTGCACGGTTCCAAGCGGAACCCCGACAAGATCATCGCCAACCTGGGGAACCTGTCCAACAGCGAGTTCATGTCGGACGCGTCGGTGGCCAGGGGGCTCGGCTACAAGGGCTCGAGCGAGCTGTTGAACAGGTTGGTCCGCCCTCGCGGTTACCGGATTCTCTCGGCGATACCCCGAATGCCCGCCAGCGTGGTGGACAAGGTCGTTGCGCGGTTTGAGAACCTGAAGAACATCATGAGGGCCTCAACAGCGCTGCTGGACGAGGTGGACGGCGTGGGCCAGCGAAGAGCGATAGCCATCAAGGAGGGTCTGGAACGCATCTCGGATTCGTCCTAAGTGCCTCGTTCCATAGATACGGTTAAGCACCGAGAGCGTCGAAGCGCCGCTCCGGCAAGGCGCGCGACTGAGGCGTACTCCTGTAGTACGCCGAGGGAGCGGAACGCGGCCTGAGTGGACGGGAGCGGCGCTCGAATGCCAGCGTATTTGTGGAACGGGGCACTTAGGTGAGGCTGTAAACGCCGAGCGTGGTGACGCGGTCGTTTTCCCTCTTGATGATGTCGTGGAAGTCTATGCCGGTAAGGGTGCAGATGGCGGCCAGGAAGAACATCGAGCGGCCCATCTCCTCCTCTATCACGTCGGCGCAGTTGGGGCACAGGTGCCCTTCGAGGTGAGTCTTGACATACTCACTCATCT
The DNA here is from genome assembly GCA_018894655.1 of Actinomycetota bacterium. Classification (GTDB taxonomy): domain Bacteria; phylum Actinomycetota; class Geothermincolia; order Fen-727; family Anoxymicrobiaceae; genus JAHIPE01. The sequence continues at coordinate 2,807 of JAHIPE010000168.1, read as the reverse complement.
CGCTCAGGTTAGCGTCCGCCGGTAGGGCCTGCTTGGACGCCACTATCTTGAGGCAACCGCATGACGTGACCGACTTCGCGATGGCGCGGTTTACCCTGGAGCAGGCGTCCTGGTACTTGGTCATGACGTCGAGGACGCTACGGTGCCGTATCAGGTGAAGGGACACCGTCTTCTGGAATTCGTTACAGGTTTCTTCGAGCCCTTTTCCCATTTGAACTCCTTTTCACGGGAGGAAAGACACCATTACCGGTCAACCCATTATATTTACTACAGGCGCGGAGTGTCAAGAATTCCTTTGATAACGCGATATCTTGCCGCGTGCCACCTGTTGTGTTACTATATATGCGCTTCTTCTTACGACGAGTGTAAGTTCTCCGACCAGAGGTATTTACGGGCTGATATCGTGCAAGAAAGGACAGTTCCCCACAGCAAATCCAGGGCGGTTTCGTGGCTGAGCGCTCGCCGGGAGATGGTTGACCTGGGTCAAGAAGGGAGATGTTGACAAGTGTTCGACGTTGGAGACAAGGTTGTGTATCCGCATCACGGGGCCGGTGTTGTCGAGAAGGTCGAAGAAAAGAACGTCGAGGGGGAGCGGAAGAAGTACTTTATCCTGAGCCTGTGCAAGGGGGGCCTCAGGATAACCGTTCCGGAGGAGAGCACGGTGGGCGTAGGGCTTCGGAGTGTCATACGTAAGCGCGAGGTGAAGTCGGTTTTTAATGTCCTGGGCCAGGAACAGAGCCAGATGCCCAGCAACTGGAACCACCGCTACAAGAAGAACCGCGACAAGATAAAGACCGGTGACGTCTACGAAGTGGCGGAGGTAGTGCGGAACCTGTCGATACGCGAGCGCGAGAAAGGGCTTTCCACCGGGGAGAAACGCATGCTGGGCCAGGCGAGGAAGATACTACTGAGCGAGATAATCTACGTCCTTAGCATAGATGACGAGAAGGCGTCCAAGATGCTGGATGAGGTGTTCACCGCGAAATGATAATGGCACCGTCATTCCAGGAACAAATGAGGCAGATGCACGGAGGGATTCAAGGTGGTTGCTATCTTTGTTCGCCTTATGAGCGTATTGCTGTGCTCATTCGGTGGCTACAGGATTGCCGTCCTGCTGAACGAGAACTACATCCTTGGGCATCCCCAACAGGTTCTTGCAATCATCGTAGGTATTATCCTGGGGATACTCATCGGGGTCGTTCTCGGAGGCATGCTCGGCAGGTTCACTGCTAACGCGCTAGGCAGCCTGGAGGCGTCGCTGTCCACGGTTTCCAGCGTTGATATCGTCTTCGGGGTCGCGGGCCTGCTGGTTGGTTTGCTGGTGGCCCTGTTTCCGTCGATGGCGCTGTTCCGCATGGGTTACCCCGGTTACATCTTGTCGATCATACTGTTCGTGCTGTGCGGCTTCGTGGGGATGCGCGTCGCGGTGCTGAAAAGGCCTGAGCTTGCCGGCATGTTCAACCTGGTGGGCCAGGGCGGCAGCACCGGCACGCCCACTGCCAGGATACTGGACACCAGCGTGATAATAGATGGCCGGGTGGTGGATATAGCCAGGTGCGGGTTCCTGGAGGGGACCATGCTGGTGCCCCGTTTTGTCCTGGACGAGCTTCAATCGGTAGCCGACTCCGGGGACACACTGAAAAGGAGCAGGGGGCGGCGCGGGCTGGACGTGCTGAACTCGCTGCAGCGGCTGGGGAGTGTGAACGTGGAGATAACCGACCAGGATTTCCCCGAGGTCCTGGGGGTGGACGGGAAGCTTGTCGCGCTCTCCAAGCTCACCGGCATGCCGCTGACCACCAACGATTTCAACCTGAACAAGGTCGCTGAGATACAGGGAGTGAAGATCCTCAACATCAACGAGTTGGCCGGCGCGTTGAAGCCGGCGGTCCTTCCCGGCGAGGGGATGAAGGTGAAGATAATCCGCGAGGGCAAGGAGCCCGGGCAGGGAGTGGGCTATCTCGACGACGGGACCATGGTGGTGGTTGAGCGGGGCAAGGAGAAGATTGGTTCCGTTGTGACCGTGGTGACAACGAGTGTTCTGCAGACTCCCGCAGGGAAGATGATATTCACCCAACTCCCGGACGGCGGCGAGGAGTAACGTGGCGCTCGGGATAGTCGCCGCGGGCGGCTACGGGGAACGCCTCGAAAGCGAGGTGCCGAAGCCCGAGGTGGAACTTCTGGGGCAACCCATCCTCATGTACGCGCTAACCGCTTTCCAGGGCGCACGATCCATCAGCGGCATAATAGTGGTGGTACCCCCGGGGCGGCTTGGCGCGTGGCCCCTCGAGAGGGTTAGAAGAGCTGGGATTTCCAAGGCGATGTCCGTGGTCGCGGGGGGGGCCACCCGGCAGGAGTCGGTATCTAACGCGCTTGGGGCTATCCCGGAGCACGAGGGGATAGTGGTGGTGCACGACGCCGCCAGGCCGGCGGTCACACCGGAGATGATAGACGATGCCTCTCTGATCCCCCCCGGGGCTGACGGGGTTATTACAGCGGTCCCGGTTACGGACACGATAAAGCGTGTGGAAGACGGCGTGGTGGAACGGACCATCGACCGCAGCCGGCTGGCGGCGGTGCAGACGCCCCAGGCGTTTGAGCTGAAGGCTCTCAGGAAGGCGCACCGGCTGGCGTCGGAGAGCGGCTTTACCGGAACTGATGACGCGTCGCTGGTGGAGAGGATGGGAGGCAAGGTTCTCGTGCGAACGGGAGACCGGGAAAACATCAAGGTGACTTTCCCCGGGGATATCGCCAGGGCTGAAGCGATCATTCTTGCCAGGAGGGAGCATTGAGGACGGGTATCGGCATGG
>JAHIPE010000167.1 GCA_018894655.1 Actinomycetota bacterium | reverse complement strand
TCTTCGATTCAACGAGCCTTGCGCTCAAGACAGAGCGATTGCTGAAGTCGACGGGAGTGCCCTGCACGGTAATACCTACGCCGGTAGAGATAACAGCCGAGTGCGGCATCGCCCTGCTGTTCAAGGGAGAGTGGCTGGATAAGGCCGCCGAGGTGATCGCGTCGTTCGAGAACGGCAGTTGCCAACTCCTGTTCCCATTCGAGAGAAAACGGACCGATGAGTAGAGGCGAAGGCGAAGGGAAGGAGGGGTTCGCTTGAGTGATGAGATACGTCTCACCCAATACGCGTCGGGGGCGGGATGAGCCTCCAAGATGGGTCCGGGAGACCTCGAGAAGATACTATCGCGACTGCCCCGGGACGATGTGCCGGAATTGATCTCGTCGGTTGAGTCCGGCGAGGACGCGGGCGTGTACCTGCTGGATGAAGACACGGCCCTCGTACAGACGCTGGATTTCTTCCCCCCCATAGTCGACGACCCTTACACGTTCGGCCAGATCGCGGCGGCCAACGCCTTGAGCGACATCTACGCGATGGGGGCCAGGCCGCTTACCGCGCTCAACCTGGTGGCGTTCCCCTGCAGCCTGGGCCTGGACGTGCTGGCGAGCATCCTGGCCGGCGGGCACGACAAGGTCCGCGAGTCGGGCGCGGTGATGGTGGGGGGACATACCATAGAGGACAAGGAGCCGAAGTACGGGCTCTCGGTGACCGGGCTGGTCAACCCATCTGAGATGACCACAATCGGCGGGGCGAGGCCCGGGGACGTGCTGGTGCTCACCAAGCCGGTAGGGACCGGGATACTTTCCACTGCCCTCAAGGCGGAGTTCATAGGCGAGGGCGACATGGCGGCCGCGGTAGAGTCCATGCGGGCACTCAACGACGAGGCGGCGCTCCTCTTCTCGAGGCACGGTGTATCCGCCTGCACCGACGTGACCGGGTTCGGGCTGGGGGGGCACCTCTTCGAGATGGTCCGCGCCGCGAGGGTTTCAGCGGAACTGCGGGCGGGCGAGGTCCCGCTCTTTGATGGGACGCTGGAGATGGGCCGGATGGGCATGATGCCCTCCGGGCTCTACCGCAACAAGGAGTACGTGGGGGGCGCGGTGCGGGATGACGGCTCCTGCGACAGGACGCTGTTCGACTGCATGTTTGACCCCCAGACATCCGGGGGGCTTCTGGGCACGGTGGGCGAGGAAGACGCCGGGCCACTGCTGGACGCGCTCCGAAACGGCCCTTGCCCCACGGCCTCGGTGATAGGGCGGGTCACCGAGGGAGAAGCGCGGATTTCCGTCTACGGCGAGAGGAGTTGTTGAACTTGGATATCGACATTGACTGCCGGGGGCTTGCCTGCTCCAGGCCGGTTATCAAGACCAGGGACAGGCTCTCTGAAGGGAGCGGCGCCTTCACGGTCCTGGTCGACGACGAGGCCGCGCGCGACAACGTGTCGCGGTTCGCACGGAACGCGGGCTGCTCGGTTGAGGTCACCGATACCCCGGAGGGGTTCGTGGTACGGGTCACCCCCGACGAAAAAGCCGCCGAGACGGCGGAAGCGGCCCCCGTTACCTGCCAGGCTCCCGCCGGCAATAAGGTCATCTTCATCGGCGCCGACGAGGTGGGACGTGGCGACCGCGAGCTCGGCACGACGCTGGCCAAAGCGTTCCTCTACGCCTGCACCGAGAACGAGGACAGGCCCCGGAGGATGGTTTTCATGAACTCCGGGGTGCGGCTTGTCACCGAGAACGACGAGACGGTGGCCCACGTGACGCGGCTGGAGGAAGAGGGCGTGGAGGTGGTGGTGTGCGGGACGTGCCTTGACTTCTACGGCCTGAAGGACAACCTGCGGGTGGGCCGGGTGAGCAACATGTACGAGATACAGTCCATCCTCATTGGCGCGGGGCACCTTGTTTCCGTATAATTACTGACCATGAATCCCCCAGACAAGGAGAAGCGAGAACTACTGCGGCGAATACCGCAGGTAAACGAACTTGTCGAATCCATGGAATCGGACGCGGAAACGGCCGGCGTTCCCCGGCAGGTGCTGCTCGAGGCGACCCGCCGGGTGCTCGACGAGGCGCGCCGGGCGATACTTTCTTCAGGCCCTCTCCCAGAGGCATCCGGCCTGGAGCCCGGCACACTCGCAAGGCAGGTGGCCCGGGAGGTCGAGGGCGCCATGCGGATAAGCCTCCGGAAGGTAATCAACGCCACCGGGGTGGTGCTGCACACCAACATCGGCCGGTCTCCCCTGCCGGCTTCGGCTATGTGCGCCCTCGAGCGGACCTGCGGTGGGTACTGCAACCTCGAGTACCGCCTGGACGATGGCGTGAGGGGCACCCGGCAGGAGCACCTCGAGCCGTTACTGTGCGCGCTCACCGGGGCCGGCGGGGCAATGGTGGTCAACAACAACGCGGCGGCGGTCCTGCTGGTCCTCCGTGCGCTGGCCCGGGGCCGCGAGGTCATCGTCTCCCGCGGGCAGTTGATCGAGATAGGGGGTTCGTTCAGGCTGCCCGACATAATGCAAGAGAGCGGGGCCACCCTGGTGGAGGTGGGAACCACCAACCGGACCCGTATATCCGATTACCGGAACGCGATCGGCCCCGATACAGCCCTCATCATGAAGATCCACCAGAGTAACTTCCGCATCGTGGGGTACTCCGAGGACGTTAGCTTGCGCGAACTGGTGAAGCTCGGCAAAGAGCATTTCATCCCGGTGGTGGAGGACCTTGGCAGCGGGTCCCTGGTCGACCTGTCGCCTTCCGGTCTCACCGGTGAGCACACCGCCCGCCAGAGCCTGGACGGTGGAGCGGACCTGGTGACTTTCAGCGGCGACAAGCTCCTGGGCGGTCCCCAGGCCGGGTTGATAGTGGGCTCAAGGGAGTACGTGGACGCTGTGGGCAAGCACCCGCTGGCGCGGGCGCTCCGGGTGGGCAAGATGACGGTAGCCGCCCTGGAGGCCACCCTCCGTGAGTACCTCTACCCGGAAGGCGCCCGGGAGGCGGTTCCGGCGCTCAGGATGCTCTTTGAGCCCGAGGAATCGGTGAGGCGCCGCGCCCGCAGGCTAAAACGAAGGATCGACCGGGCGGGAGCGGCAAACATCTCCTGCCGGGTAATCAATGAGGCCTCTCGCGCCGGCGGGGGCTCTCTCCCCACCGCGGAGATACCCACCTGCTGCCTCGCCGTCACTCACTCCGGGCTCTCCGCCCCCGACCTGGAAAAACGGCTCCGCGGCTCTGACCCGGCGGTGCTTCCCCGGGTCAAGGACGACACGGTCCTGCTCGACCTGCGCACGGTGAGCGACGACGAGGTCGCCGTCCTGGCCGGAATTATCGCTTCTATCGATTAGGCTCCCTTCAAGGAGGCCGGCGGTGACCGTGAAATCACGGCGCAACGTAATTATCGGCACGGCCGGGCATATCGACCACGGCAAGACCGTGCTGGTCAAGGCGCTGACCGGCCGTGACACCGACCGCCTGTCCGAGGAGAAGGAGCGCGGAATCTCCATTGACCTTGGGTTCGCGCCCCTGGAACTCTCAAACGGCGGAGTGGTCGGGATCGTTGACGTCCCCGGCCACGAGAACTTTATCCGCAACATGATGTCGGGCGCGACGGGGGTCGACCTGGCGCTGATTGTGGTCGCCGCAGACGACGGCGTCATGCCACAGACCAGGGAGCACCTGGCGATACTTGACCTGCTGGGCGTATCCGACGCGGTGGTGGCGGTAACCAAGGCCGATCTCGTCGACGGCGAGTTCGTTGAACTGGTAACCGATGAGGTGAGCGACCTGCTGGATGGCACCGGTCTTGCCGGCTCGCCGGTTATCCCCATCTCCGCCATCTCCGGCGAGGGCATCGAGAAGCTCAAGGAGGAGCTGGAACGGCAAGCGGGTCTGGTTCGCCTGAAGGACGAGCAACTGCCGGCACGCCTCCCCATCGACAGGGTTTTCACCCTCAAGGGCATCGGCACCGTCGTCACCGGGACCCTCTGGAGCGGGACAGTCGGTAGCACCGACCACCTGGAGCTTCTCCCCCGCGGGCTGGGCGTCCGGCTCAGGAGCCTGCAGGTCCATGACCTAAGCAGGGACACCGTCTTCGCGGGAGAGCGGGTAGCCGCCAACCTCGCCGGCGTTTCCCAAGGTGATGTCGCCCGCGGAGACGTGCTGGCGACGCCAGGCACCCTGCGCCCCACCTACATGGTGGACGCGGCGGTGACGGTCCTCGGCGACTGGAAGAGGCCACTGAAGCGCGGGGCAAGATTGAGGTTCCACCACGGCACTCGCGAGGTTATGGGCCGCATCTACCCACTGGAAGGCGACCGGGTGGCGCCCGGGGAAACGCGCCCGGCGCAGCTTCGCCTGGAGACGGTGGCGGTCTGCGCCCCGGGGGACAGGTTCATCATCAGGAGCTACTCCCCTGTAACCACGATAGGAGGGGGGGTCATCATCGACGCCCACCCGGTCAAGCATAAGGCCACGGACGTGCGTGCCGTCTCCGAGTTCCACGAGCTCCTGACCGGTGAATCGCGCTCGATAGCCGTCTTCCTCGCCCGCGCCCGGAAGCCGGTAACCCCCGATGACCTGGTTCTCTACTCCGGGCTTCCCCCGGCGGCCGTCAAGGAAGGCCTGGAGCGCATGGCCGAGGATGGAGAGGCGGTGCGTTTCGGCCAGAAAGGCGGTGCGGCGTACCTCGCGTCGGAAAGATACGAGGGGCTGGCGGAGGGGCTGGAGCGCGCCGCGGCCGAGTTCCACCGGGCGAAACCGCTGGCCGAGGGGATAGCCAAGGAGACACTGAAGAAAAAGGTCCTCGTTGGGTGGGAAAGCCGGACCGGGGAAACCCTCATAGAGAACCTTGTCGCCGAAGGCCGGCTGGAATCGGACGGCAACCTGGTGCGCCTCCCCAGT
>JAHIPE010000166.1 GCA_018894655.1 Actinomycetota bacterium | reverse complement strand
GGGGAGAGGCCGGCGGTAAGGGTGATGAACCTGCACAAGGCCAAGGGGCTGGAGGCGCCGGTGGTTTTCCTGGCCGACCCTTTCGGGGAGTCGGATCACGGCGTCGAGCTACACGTGGACCGGTCCGGGGGAAAGGTCCTCGGGTACATGGACATCGATAAGAGGGCGGGTGGCGGGTGGCGGGGGGCGCCGCTGGCACGCCCGGCGGGATGGGAGGCGCTGGCACAGAAGGAGAAGCGGTTCACCAGGGCCGAGGGGCTGCGGCTGAGGTACGTGGCGGCGACGCGGGCGGGCGCGGCGATGGTGATAACCGAGAGAGAGAAAGGAAACGGGTACAATCCCTGGAAGTACTTCGAGCCGTATATCCCCGTAGGCCGGGAGATGACCGACCCCGGCGGGCAGGAGCCGCCCCCGGTTTCACTTAGCCCCGTTTCACCGGAGGAGGCCCGGCGCGCCGGCGAAGAGATATCCGAGCGCCTGAGGGCGGTGGAGGTCCCCACCTACGATGTGAGGGCGGCAAAGGAGTATGCGCTCACCGGGGCCGGAGACGCACCGGCGGCCCGCGGCAATGGGGTGGCGGGAGCGCCGGACGGCGCCGCGGCGGATGACGGGGAGTACGGTGCTTCGTGGGGCACGGTCATCCACGTCCTGCTCCAGGTGGCGATCCAGAACCCGAAAGCGGACCTGGAGGAGGTGGCCAGGGCCACGCTGGCGGAGAACGGCCTCGAGGAGCGCCTGGCCGGAGAAGCCGCCCGCACCGCGAACACGGTTGTGGGGTCCGGGATATGGGGCCGGGCGCGCCGGAGCCGCCGGTGGTTCGCCGAGGTTCCTTTCGAGGTCCCGCTGGAGGAAGACGCGCGCGTGCCCACAGTGCTCCGGGGGTCCATCGACCTTGTCTTCGAGGAGGAAGGCGGATGGGTGCTGGTGGATTACAAGACGGACAGGGTGAGGGGCGCGGGGGCCGGCCTCCTGGAGAAGTACGCCCCACAGGTCCGGCTTTACGCGGAGGTATGGGAGAGGTGCACCGGGGAGACGGTCAAGGAGACCGCGCTCTACTTCGTTCGCTCAGGCGAACTGGTCACAATCTCGGACGCCCCTCCCACCTGACCCCCCATCCCGATTTTGCTGCTATTCCTCCTCCCCCTTGCAGGGGGAGGATACCCTTCTTCCTCCTCCCCCTTGCAGGGGGAGGATTGAGGTGGGGGTCAACAGCCCGCCAACAAACCGCAACCAAACTCGCGGTTCAAATGTTGGGTTGCGTGGATGCGCTCAATCCTCGATGCGGGCGATCCTCCTGGCAAGCCGTACCTTCTCATCGAGGTCGGCGAGCCGGGATATCATGATGCGCTGTGCCTGGGGTGAGCCAGCGCCGTGGACACTCTCGGTCAGGTAGGCGGCGGCGCCGCAGCCGATGGTCATGTTCTCTATGAACTTGAGGACCTTGATGCGGTCCATCGTGGGAATACCGCTCCTGCCCTTGAGGTACTTGTCGAGGACCGGCCCAACGCGAGCGTTCTTGAAATCCTTCTCCGATGGCATGGTGGCGATCATGCCCCCGGCGATGTCCTGCAGCATGCGCGATATCTCGAACGGGAACCGGGTCACGTTCAGCTTGCAGATGTTGGCGAGGAGTACGTCAACCATGTAGCTTCCCGCCGGGGTCTTCCGCCCCCTGGCGCTGCAGGCGATGCCGCAGCAGAAAAGCGTCTCGTTTAGGTGTATCATCTCGGTTATCTTGTCCCGGATGTGGCTGGCGCGGGCGACCCCCTGGTAGTCGGCCACAAGCTGGGCGGCGCCGATGAGGACATCCCCCACTCCCACCTTGCACCCCCCGTAACTCTGCCGGTGGAACGCGGCAAACCGATCCACCACCTTGCCGCTCTGGTCGTGCTCACCGGCCAGGAAAACGCGCTCGGCGGGGACGAAGACATCGTCGAAGATCACCAGCGCCTCCTGGCTCCCGTAGCCCGGGTTGCCCACGTCCAGGGGACTGTCCTCCAGCTTGCGGGTGTCCGAGGGCTGGCGCCCCAGTACGAAGGTGATGCCGGAAGCCGTTGCCGGCACCGCGAAGGAGACCGCGAACTCGCCCTCGTCTTCCCTCATCGCGGTAGTGGGCATGACCAGTATCTCGTGGGAGTTGAGGGCGCCGGTCTGGTGCGCCTTGGCGCCCCGGACCACTATGCCCTCGGAGGCCCTGTCCACGATTCGGACGAACATGTCGGGGTCGTCCTGGTCGCCGGGGCGGCGGCCGCGGTCTCCCTTCACATCGGTCATGGCGCCGTCCACCACCACGTTCTCCTCCTGGACCCAACCGATGTAGTCGTTGAGCCGCCGGTGGTAGTCGGTGCCGTGCTCGAGGTCGCACTCGTAGGTGACCGAGTGCAACGCGTTCAGGCCGTCCATCCCCACGCACCGCTGGAAACAGGTCGCGGTCCGCCTGCCCAGCAGCCGCTGCATCAGCACCTTGTTCACAAGGTCGTTGGTACCCTGGTGGATGTGGGTGAAGCGGCTGACTTTCTTGCCGGTCAGGTGCGAGGTGGCAAAGAGGAGTCCCCCCGCCTCCGGCTCCTCGCCGGTGTTGTAAGACTCTGCCACCGCGTTGGCGCTGGGCCTCACCATCGGGTGGTCCACGGTGTTCTCGATGCGCTCTCCAAGCAGGTACACCTCGCGGTCCAGCCCGCGCAGGCTCTCGAAGTACTCCTCGGGGTTGCCTATTTTCATACGATCACTCCTAACAGGATGTTCACCAATTACGAAATAGAGTCTACCGCAGGGGTAAGGTGGTTGCATACTCACGCGCGGGGCTCAGCCGAATCTTGCGTTTGGGGCCAGGCCCCATCTTGCGTTGCATCCTCGCACGCGGGGCTCAGCCCACATGAAAGCCTAAACCCGGTCGCCCTTCTTCAAACATATGCGAGGGGAACTTCTCTCAGCCAACAGCGAGAGTTCTTGGGGTAGGGCAACTATTGTTACCCTTTTGCTTCAAAAGGTAACAATATGGGGGCTTCCTGGGTCAAGGGTCCGGGGATGACAGAAAGGTAACAATGCAGCCGGTAAGAGTAACACAGTATGTTGCGTTCGGCTGACCGAGCAGAATGAGCGTTTATTTATCGAGCACCCCGAGGGAGCGCAGGCGGTTGACCGCTCCGGCGACCTCGAACCCGCGGACGTAGGCAATGTCGCCGGGGTGCTCGCCGGGGTACTGCGAGAGCGCATCCAGCCCGCCCTGCTCAACCTGCCCCGATATCGCCTCGATGGCGTCCCGGAGGCCGGGGCTCGAGGAGAGTTCCCGGGGCAGGAGCCGGAGGTACCCGCAGATGGCGCGGGTCTGGCTCCTGTCGTTTAGCTGCATAAGCGCCCAGAGGTCGATGTCGGTGCGACCCAACTGGATGCTCGTAAGCCCCCGGCACTTGATGACCGGCTTTCCGCCTTTCCCGGGGTCCAGCGAGCGGGGGTCCGGCCTCCGCCCCTCGATATCCAGCCGCAGGGGCTCGCCCTCATCCAGGCGGGGGGTTGGTATTTCGGACGCGATCTCATGGGCACGGGTGGTGACGTCCACCGGCAGGAAGTCGCTCATCGCGATGACGGTGTCCGCCACGTCGAAGTAGTCGCCGGCGCCGCCGAGGACCAGCACGGTGGAGATGCCGTGGTTCTCGTACAGCGGCCGCACCATGTCGATGTACGGTGTTATCGGCTCCTTCTCCTTTGCGATGAGCCGCTGCATGCGTGCGTCCCGGATGAGGAAGTTCGTGGCCGATATGTCCTCGTCAATGAGGAACGCGCCCGCCCCCATCTCCACCGACTCGATGATGTAGGAGGCCTGGGAGGTGGAGCCGGAGGCGTTCTCGGTGGAGAAGCGGGTGGTGTCTATCCCTCCCGGGAGGTTGCTGATGAAGGCGGAAATATTGACGTTCTCGACCCTGCGGCCGTCCTCGGCGCACACCTTTACGGTGTCGGGCCTGGACGCCACCAGTTCCCGGCCGTCCCCGGGGACGTGGGGGTAGATACCCAGGGAGAGCGCCTCGAGTAATGTCGACTTGCCGTGGAAGCCGCCACCGGCGATGAGCGTTACGCCTTCTCGCACCCCCATGCCGGACACCGGTCCACGGTGGGGCAACTCGACCTCCAGGCGAAGCGCGTCCGGGGAGCGGAACCGGACCGCTCGGTCATCGGGTAGAGGCACATCCGAGATACCGCTCTCCCGGGGCAGCAGGGAGCCGTCGGCGACGAACGCGACAAGGCCCATCCCGGGTAGCAGCGCGGCGAGGCGCTCATGGTCCTCGGCGGCGTCGATGTGATCGGCGAGGCCGGAGAGGGGAAGGCTGTCGTGGAAAAGAGATACCTCTCCGGCGGCGGGGACCGACTCCAGGAGGATGCCGGCCGCGGCGCGGCCCATGACCCTGCGTCCCTGGGCGGGAAGGCCGACCGAGAGGCGGAGCTCGGCGTACTCCCCGGTTACGCGGGCCGCGGTACGATGGAGTATCTCCTGCCCGCCGGCGTCAACGTGTATCCGGCCTCCCCCACCTGTTCCGATGGGGCGGGAGTGGCGGGACGCCTCGGCCCGGGCAACCCGGGCGACGAAGTCCTCGCAGGCGATGGTCCTCATCCGGGTGCCGGTGGTCCCCGGCGGAAAGGCGGCGTCAGCGGCGTCGAGGCGGAGACGCATGCGGGAGGGGGCGGCGTAAGGGTCGCCCTGGACATGATCGATGAAAAGCGTGAACGGCGGCAGCGACCAGGAGCCATGAATATCCTTGTAGGCCTTGTAACCCGCCCCGTCGATGCGGGTCAGTATCCCGGAAAGCTCGGACGCGTTTCGCAATAGAACAAACCTCCATTTCTCCACGTACAGAGGAAGTCAACTACCCTGCCCTGAAGGACGGAGCTTGGGCCTGCCCTCCGCCTCAATTCCCCCGAGTAGGGGCTTTGGCATCGACGGACGGCCCTTCGGGGCCGGTTGACTGCGGCCCGCTTCTTCGAGGACCTGCCTCGAAGAAGTCGCCTTCGAGAGTGTGTTCCCGGCGGCGACCAAATCAGAGTTGTTCCCGTAACCGCACGAAAGGCATTTGAAAGACCTCCCTTTCCGGTTGTCTTTCTCCGTGTACCCGCACCTCGGGCACTCGCGGGAGGTGTTCCGGGGGCTCACCAGGACCACCGGTATCCCGAGGGCGTTAGCTTTGTAGGCGATGAAAGTCCTCAACTGATGGTAAGCCCATCTGTTCACTGCTTTGCGTGTTTTCTTCCCGGACTCTCTGTTAACCCTCTCCCGGATTCCTTCGAGGTTTTCGAGCGCCATAACGGGCTTCTCCATCGTAGAGACCCACTCGACCAACTCCTTGGAAACCCGGTGGTTGACGTCGGCCATGAACCGTCTCTCCCGCCCCGAAAGTCTCTTGAGCGTCCTTTTCGCGGAACGGGTGCCTTTGGCCTGCAGGCTTCCCCTGGTCCTCTCGAACATGCGCTTCCTGTTCTTCGTCTCACCCCCCTCGAAGAATCTGTGCTCGCCATTCGAGCTTTTGGCGACCGCTATGTTGTTTATTCCGAGGTCAACCCCGACGACCGTCGCCCGGTCTTCGATGTCCCCGACCTCGAACTCCCTGGTGACGGATATGTTGAAATAGAGCCCTTTACCCCTCCCCCTCTTTCTGCGGACCAGCCTCCCGGAACCGATTACCCACCCGTTATCGAGGTACTTTCTCTGGTGTCCCCCGCAGGAGAACCTCACCGGCTTTCGCCCTTCGAGGGTGTTGAGTGAAAGCGTCTCTCCGTCTTTGAACTTCCAGTCCCTCGGGTAGTTGAGGAGCAGGCTGTCATTCTTGAACTCCACTGGAATCCGGACCGGCTTCCGTCCTTTCTTTCTGCGGTTCGCAAACGTGCTCCTGTAACCAGCGGAAACCTGCCTGAAAGAGTTGACCGTCATCTGGGATTTGAGCCCGAACTTCTCCCTGACTTTCCGGTAAAGGGCTTTCTGGAGTTTGCCGTAGTTGAACTCTTTCTTCTTCCAGGCCCACCGACTGATGAAGTTGAGAGCTTCGAGCCACCTCTCGAGCGTCCGGCTGAACTCTTCCGGAGGTCTTCGAGTTTGAGCGAAATTGTCCTGGATTCCTGTGTTATCATCGTATGAATAATTGTAAGCGATGGGTATGACAAGCTTATTAGCCTTCCAGCGGCGGCTTTCCTGCCCAACCTGAGGGAAGGGGCCTCCAGCCGCCTCTAAAGTGAATCGTAGCATATAACCGCCAAGACCCGTGCAAAAGGGCCCCTTTTGCACACGTTCTGTTCTGTTAAGATGTCCGCATGTGTCTTTTGAGTACTCACGGGAGGAACTACCGGGCGGTCCTGGCGTGCGGCATGGTGGTATTCGCCCTGCTGGCCGCGTTTTTCGCGTTCTCCCATCAAGCTTCCGCCGCTCCTTACAACTGGTCGGGCGGCCACGATGTGGTGGGGTGGCCGGAGGCCAGTTGCACGCTGTACTTCGCCGAGGGCACCACCAGGAACGGGTACGAGGAGTACCTTTTCTTGCGGAACCCGGGGCCCGACGACGCGGTTGTGACGGTGACCTACTCGTTCCCTTCACCGGCCGAGCCAAAGGTTGAGCAACTGGCGCTGTTGACGGGAGCGGGCGTGTCCATATGCGTGAACAACGTGGTCGGTCACGGTAAGGACGTGTCCATCGCGGTGGAATCGACCTCGGGGATCATCGGCGAGCGGCAGGTCTACTTCAACTACAAGGGGGTCTGGACCGGCGGGCACGTCACCAGCGGGGTCCCAGAACCATCGGACACATGGTACTTCGCCGAGGGGACGACCCGGGATGGCTTCCAGGAGTGGCTCTGCCTGCAGAACCCCGGGGACACGGACGTTGTCGCGACGATCACCTGCATGCTCGGAACCGGAGAGAACATACAGGACAACCTTCTTCTGGGAGCGCGAACGCGCACCACCGTGGACGTCAACAAGTCGGTCGGTGCGGGCCAGGACGTATCGTTGGCGGTGGAGGCGTCCGGGCCGGTGGTGGCGGAGCGCCCCATATACTTTGACTACAAGAGCGCCTGGAGGGGCGGTCACAACGTGACCGGTTCCACCGGGTTGGGGCGCGAGTGGCACTTCGCGGAAGGGACTACCCGGCACGGCTTCGAGGAGTGGCTGTGCATACTGAACCCCGGGGACGAGACGACGGCGCGAATCGAGTACCTGTTCAGTGACGGGCCGCCGCTGGTGACGGAGCAGGAGCTGGGAGCGCACTCCAGGACCACGGTCTTTGTCAACGAGGCGGTAGGGACCGGTAAGGACGTCTCGATTAAGGTCGAGGCGGACGGCGACGTTCTATGCGAGCGACCCGTGTACTTCTACTACCACTCCGCCTGGGAGGGCGGGCACGTGGTCAAGGGCACATGCTCCAGCGAGGAGGCGTGGTACTTCCCGACCTGTGCCGCCGGTTCCGGGTTCGAGGCCTGGCTGTGCATGATGAACCCGGGGAGCGACGACAACAACGTCACGGTGGAGGTGTTCGGCGACGACGGGTCCCGCTCCAAGGAGATTCCCATGGGCCCCCACGCCCGCGCAACCCTGGACCTGAGCACCGCCTCGTACGGGATATCGAACGCCTGGGTCAAGGTCACCGGCGAGCACCCCGTTGTGGCGGAGCGGCCGGTATACTTCACCTACGAGCCAAAGGTGGAGCCGGAGCCGTTCACGTTCTCCACCTGGGGAGACATAGAGCTGAAGTGTCCCATCCGGTACTGCGACCTACTGGGCGTTGTGTTCCACGAGGCGTACCCCACCGGCGGCGACGGCAAACCGGACAACCCCCAGGTGATGCAGCCGGTGGGGATCTGCATGCAGGACGATAACCCGCAGAACCTCTGCCCGGGGGTATCACTTTCACTGGGGAGCGACCCCGCCTACTTCATCGAGAGCACGCGAAGCCGGGGCACGTGCTCGACGTCGGCGAGCGACGTCATCGCCAAGGCCGGCTCCTCGGTCTTCTCACCGGTGAATGGCACCGTGATCGCCGCCGAGAGTTACATGCTCTACGGAAAGTACTACGACCTGCGGGTCAGGATACTGATAGACGGGCACCCTGGCTTCCACGTCGCGGTGCTGCACCTCAACACCCTGAGCGTGTCAAAGGGGCAGAGGGTCGAGGCGGGAAGGACGCAGGTGGGCACGGTCCGCGACCTCACCCCGTACTTCAACAGCTCCGACAACACCTACTCCCGCGAGGCGGGGAACCACCCACACATCCAGGTAAACCACCGGCCCGACATGGGGCTGGGGGGCGTGGAATCCGGCGGGTGGGCGGTTACTCCCTAATCCCAGATAACGCAGTTCCGCCATTGCAACAACGGGGCCTGGCCCCACCCGTGCAGGGGGACCCCACCTTGGTCCTCCCCCAGGAACCCCCCATCTCAGCCTTCCCCCCGGACCCCCGGGACCCCCCATCCCGGCCTTCCCCCCAGCGGGGGGAAGGAGCAGAGGGGGGAAGGAGCAGAAGGGGGAGGATGCAGAACGCAGCGTTGGCACTTTAGTGACGGGTTCCGTTTGCACTAGAATGTGGAGTAATGGAAACCTTGAGAACGCTCAGGCGAGCCGCATACGTCTTCGGTATCGTGGCGCTTATCCTGCTCGTAGCCTACGGCGCGCTGGCGTGGAGCGCTTACTCCTCCTCGGGGAGGTTTCCCACCGAGGGCGCCAAGTACCCCACCCAGCGGATACGCGAGCTCAT
>JAHIPE010000165.1 GCA_018894655.1 Actinomycetota bacterium | reverse complement strand
TGCGCCCGTCTCTACGGCCTGAGGAGGTCTAAGCGCCGGACGGAGAGACTGATAGAGGAACTGAAAAAGGACAGTTGATGGCCTGTAGGACTTATCCTTTGAAACACGAAGCAAATAAGCGCAAAGAAGAGAAGGTAAAGGAGATGTTCCAACCGTACCGTAAATTTGCCGAAGAGGTGTCCAAAGCTGAGTGGAACCACTTCTTCGCCACCGGCAGGTTCAACAAGTACCTCGACAACCTTCACCACATTCCATCCGAACTCACAGAAAGGCAGAAACAGACCTGCCGGGACCAGGCGGTGGGCATTCTCGAGTCTTTCGTCTCCAACCGCGCAAACGACTTCAAACGGACCGTCTTTCGGAGCAAGTTGCCTCAAGACATCAAGCTCCAGCTCTTCTACATCAACAAGCATCATCTGTGGCATTGCTACGGCGAGATTGAGATGCCACTCTTTATTGACGGCGAAAGAGTCAGAGGCGAACACGTCTTAATCGGAGACGACATCCGGAAACTCGCCAGAAGAGTGTTTAAGCACGTTCTCTCGAAGCACCGGAAGCCTTCTTACGGCAACATCAACCTTGCTTTGGACGCAAAGGTGGCTGGGATATTCCCGAAAGAAGAAGGCGGGGCAACGGAGTTCGACTACTGGTTGAAGATATCGACTCTTGAAAGAGGCAATCCGGTTCACATCCCATTGAAGACCAATTACTACTTCGAGGACGTGGATGGTGATCTGAAAAACTTCTGTTTCGTAAACCTGAGAGAAAACGGAAACCTTGAGCTTTGCCTCGTCAAAGACAAGGACAAGCTGCCGTACGAAGTCAAAACCGATGAGATATCCCTCGACTGGGGGCTCTGCGTGATGTTCGCCACTGAGTTCGGAGACCTTTACGGCAGAAACTTCTTCGAGGTGTTGAAAGATAAAGACAAAACACTCACCAGGCTTGCCAAGCAAAGGCAGAAGCGGAAGCTAAACACCGCCTCGAAGAGGTATAAAACCATCCGGCGCAAGTTGAAGGAGTACATGAAGAACGAGATCAACCGCGTTCTGACCCGGATTGTGAAAACTCACGGACCTGCGAAAATAATCGTGGAAAGACTGGACTTCCGAAACCCAGACTTTTCCAAGAGAATGAACCGCCTGCTGTCCCAGTGCGGGAGGTTGGCGATAGAAACAAAGCTGCAGACGCTGCATGAAGACTATGGGATCGAGATCGAATACGTAAACCCGGCCTGGACCTCGTGCGAGTGCTCTAGATGCGGTTGGACGGAGAATAAGAACCGCAAGTCGAGAGACCGGTTCGTGTGCCGAAACAACAACTGTGGAACCGCGCTTCACGCTGATGTGAACGGGGCTCGCGTAATCAGAAGTAGAAGTTCTACTTCTCTGGCAAGCTCTTTCGTCAGCCGTGAAGCCATCTTCAACGCTTTGCAAGACCAGTTCCAAGCAAGCGTTGAACGATACCCTTATTGGCCCGATAAGACGGTTGAAAGGGGACGCCGAAATAGTCCGGCTGGGGCCAGCACGCCACGGGGCGTTGCCAAGCCCAAAGAGCTCTGTGGGAACAAAAAACCATAGAAGTTCCGACTATGCGCACGCGATCTCTGCTGATCAGCGATACCCACGTCAAGCTCGAAATCATCGACGAGCTGGCCGCCCACGTTCGAGCCAACGCAGTGATCCACACCGGGGACTTTGGATTTCAAAATGGAAGTTGTGAGCATCTCTAAAACCGCGAGATCCCGTATGTTGTCCCGGCATACGTTTCCCCCTTATCCAAGCCGAACGAGTACGAGGCGCACATTCGCCGCTGCTGCGGCCAGGCGAAGACGTTCGTCATAATCCCCCGCTACGATGCAACCTTTCTTCTATGGACCATCACGATAGAAATATTACGGCAATTTTCCGCTTTTCAAACAACGGGACAATCGTAACCGCTTCGGCGGGAAGACCGCCAAGCTTGCCGTCTCAACCAGCGAGCTTCGCCTTCCGGAACCTTTCCACGAGGGTGGTCTTCTTCGTGTGTTCGCTGTACAGAGCGTTCATTCTCAGCAAGAACTCTGAGTTCCTACCTTGCATGTCGGCGAGATCATGGAGGTCCTGGAGAAGAGATACCGCCTCGTCGTACCGTTTGGGTTGCCGCGTGGCGATGAGCTGATCGACCTCGGCCCAGAGACCGCCCTCCTTTCCGACAAGCGACTCGAGGTGCTTCTTCCATTTGGCGGCGCGCTCTCGTTCGCTCCTGGCCTTCTCCCGCACACGCTGTTCGGCTTCCTTCTTCCGTCGCTCCAGGGCGATCTCTTCGACACGAGCAAGCAGCTCGACAACGCTTCGTCGACCGCTGCTTCGAGCACCGCCGCCGGACTCCCTTGCGCCATGGATCTCTCGAAGGGCGCGCTGCCTGAGTTCGGCGACAATGTGCGGGTCGTCGACTTCGAGCAGCCTCGTGAGAACGGTGTCCTTGTCCTTTGCCGGCAAGCGGGCCACCCACTTGGTGATGTCTTTCTTCGATAAGCCGGAAGCCGGACCCTCATCACTCTGCTCGGCGGCAGCAGCGATCAGGTCGTAGTCGATACGTAGGAAATCCGCGAAGCTGCGAAGTGGCGCGCTCAGATCTCCAAGCCCCGGAGGGACGGGTGGCTCGAGGGCTTCGTCGTCGAGCTCGCCCCCCTGGGCGCCGAGCAGCCATCCGAGGTAGAGGCAGCGATGATCGCCATGCATCAGGTCCGCTCGCAGCGGGACCAGCGACGCCAGCCAGCCTTCTCCCTCGGCCCATTCGTAGTCTTCTTCCTCGGAGTGGAACGAGAGGATGAGATGGTCGCCCTTGGTGCGGCACGACAGGTTGTCTTCTGCACAGTAGGGCGACGCGATGTCGGCTTCGAGTAGCCTCGCCGGGATGCGGAACTCTAACCACCGGCTGCCCCAGTTGGCCAGGTAGAGGAAGGCGTCGAAGTGCTTCTCCATCCACTTCTTCCGATCGCCCTTGAAGCTACCCCAGTTGTAGACGTTGACGAAGCTGCTCGGCGTGATCCGCGCTCGGGACGAGAAGCTCCGCAGCTCGGCCATCTGCTTCTGAGTCAGCGGGCGGTCCACGGCATGGAATTCGTAATACTGGTACTCGCTCATGGAAACCTCAATTCGAACTCCTGCCTTCGATACCGTCGCTCTGCCGAGCCCGCAGCTTCGCCTCGCGCTTTCGAGCCTTCTTCTCCTCGTCGTCAGAGTCGGCAAGATCACCGAGTGTCTCCAAGTCCATCCTACTGCCTCCTGAACAACTTCGCCTATATGATTCTCAGCGGCGTTTGCGTTTCTTGCGTTTCTTTTGCTTTCGCTTCGAGCGATTCCCTGCTGACCTCGTGTCACTGCCTTTCGGGGTCGCGGTTTCGTCTCGAGCTGATTGGCCCTGATGCACCGATGATGTTGTGGTCGCCGAATTGCCATCGCCGACTGCGTGTGGGAGCCGCAACGGTCCCTCCACGACATCGGCCTCGGAGCTATCCTGGTGAATGACCTTGGAAACCACGCGCTCGGTCACCTCGGACAGGTATGTCTCCAGCGTCTCGGATATCTCCTGGAACTCGGGCCACAGCGTCTCATCGACGAACCTCTTCGATACCCTCGCCATCACCGTGGTATAACGCTGGCCCCTATACCGGTAAGGCCTGATTCCGTAACGGCGAAGCAGGGCGACGAACACCTTGCGCGACCACATGTCGTCCATGGAGAACTTGTACTCGACCGGCGGATCCTCCCGCACCAATGATCTCAACCGCTCCAGGATTCGCTGCCTGGCCCTCTCGGCCGCGACCTTTTCGCCCTCGGTCGCCGCGCCGGCGTGGAGCGCCTCGATGAGGCGGAGCTTTTCTATAAGCCTGGCTTCGTCCATCAGCATCGTACCTCGGTCCGCACGAGTAAAACCTCACCATTCGTCCGGGTGATCTTCCCGGGCCTTCCCTGCCTTGACGTCCGTCGGCAGGAACCGCACGCCCTGGTTGTCCGTGGGGTTGAGCCAGAGCATCCGGTCGAAGACGCGCTCGGCCTCGTCGAGGCGCCCCGTCGCCAGAGGCACAGCGTTCCTGCCTGACGGTGGCACAAGAAACGAGCAGTAATCCGTCTGGCTCCCCGGGTAGGATTCGAACCTACAACCAAGCGGTTAACAGCCGCCTACTCTACCGATTGAGCTACCGGGGAGAGGGTACTCTACGGCTATGCTGTCCCACATTATAGAGAACGTGGGGGTTAGGGGCAACGGGCGTTACTCGGGGGCGTGCGGCCTGCCGCCGCCTACAGCATTTGTATTGACGACGTGGGGCCGGGGGTCTTCAACACCGGGCGATACCGCCCTCCGGTTCTTCCCCGGGGTCCTGTTCCGCATCGTCTGTCCCGCCGGGCAACTTACCGATCTCCGCCACGCACTTGTCGGCGTAAGGGCACCACTCGGTGCAACCCAGGTCCAGCTTGGGGTTCTTGAACGTGTAACCGCAGTTGGGGCACTTCCTGGTCAAGTCGTCCTTGAAGAACTCCACCGAGTAGCCGCAGACCGGACACGGCGTCTCTAAGATGTCCTCCGGCTTCCAGAACAGTGTGTCCTGGCCGGGGCACCTGAAATCCACTACAACGCACTGCCTTCCCCGGCCCGGGCTGTTTCGATTACGTCACCCTTTATGCCGATCTTGGTAAACGTGAGCGGGATGTCCTTCCCCGACTCCTTGAGCGACTCGTGCACGATGTGTACGATGCCGAAGCAACACGGCACCTCCATGTATACGACATCAACCGACTTGATGTCGTTCTGTATGAATATCTGCGCCAGCTTGCGCCGGTAGAAATCGGCGTTATCGAGCTTGGGGCACCCTACGAGCAGTATCCTATCTGCAAGAAAGCGGTCATGGAAATCGGCTAGCGAGAACGGGACGCAGTCGGCGGCAATGAGCAGTTTCGCCCCGTCCAGGTAAGGTGCGCTCGCCGGAAGCAGCATTATCTGCACCGGCCAGTTCCCCAACCGGGAGGGCACCGCCGCCTTCTCCCCCGGCTCACCCACCTTGTCCTGTAACTCGCACCGCTCGATCACCTGGGTCATGGTGCCGGGACAGCCACAGGCAAGTTCCTCCTCTTCCCCCGCTTCGCCGGGCTTAACCTCCAGGTGCATGCGCACCGCCTCGGGATCGAACTCCGCCGCCTCCCGCTCCTCTATGGTGATTGCCCCCTGGGGGCACTCCCCCAGGCAAGCCCCCAGGCCGTCGCAGTAAACGTCGCTTACCAGGCTGGCCTTGCCATCGACTATCTGGATGGCGCCCTCCTCGCAGGCGGGGACGCACTCGCCGCAGCCATCGCACTTGTCCTCGTCTATCAGTATCACGTTCCTGATCGCCATTCTTCCCCCCTTAGACACATTTGAGCTCAGAAAGGGTGGTGTTCTCCAGGTACTCCCTGACCTCACGGTTGGTAACCTCCAGCAACCCTCCCAGGATGCAGCGCTCCCCGCCGCAAACCGGGGTCCCCAACAGGCACGTGCTGTCCGAGAGTGGGCCGTCGATGGACTCGTACACCTCCAGGAGGGTTGTATCGCCGTTCTTCTCCGCCAGGGTGAACCCCCCTCCGGGCCCCCGGACCGACACGACCAGGCCCGCCCGGGCCAGCCTCTGGAGGACTTTCGACATGTGCGTCTCCGATACCCCCAGTCTTCCGGCGATCTCGTGTGTCGAAACGGCCTTCCCCGGCTCGTCCGCCAGCAGGACCATCGCGTGCAGTCCCAGTGACGCCGCCTCCGATATCTTGATCACGCTTGACAACTCGATGTCGACCTTCCACTACTCGATAACGCTCTTACTCCCCTTCCATTATCGCGGCCACGTCGGTCGCTGCATCAACGATGGGCTTGATGTCGAAGTTCTCCACCAGGACCGCTACCACGTTCTCGGACAGGAAAGCGGGAAGCGTTGGCCCCAGGCGAATGCCTTTTACCCCGAGGTGCAGGAGTGCGAGGAGTACCGCCACCGCCTTCTGCTTGTACCAGGCGATATCATACGATATCGGCAGGTCGTTAATATCATCGAGCCCGAAGGCCTCCTTCAGCTTCAACGCGATGACCACGAGAGAGTAACAGTCGTTGCACTGCCCCGCGTCGAGCACGCGGGGAATACCGTCGATATCCCCCAGGTCGAGCTTGTTGTAGCGGTACTTGGCGCAACCGGCGGTCAGTATGACCGCATCCGGCGGCAATGACTCTGCGACCTCGGTGTAGTAAGCCCTGCTCTTCTGGCGCCCGTCGCAGCCGGCCATGACCACGAACCGCTTGATCGCGCCCGACTTCACCGCGTCCACCACCTTGTCGGCAAGCGCAAGGACCTGGTTATGTGCAAATCCGCCGACTATCTTGCCGGTCTCGATCTCGGTCGGGGGCTTGCACTTCTTTGCCAGCTCGATGATCTCACTGTAATCTTTCTTGCCGCCTTCGGCCCTGTCGGGAATATGGGTCACCCCGGGGTATCCAACCATCCCAGTGGTGAAAAGCCGGTTCCCGTACGGACCTTTTATCGGTATCAGGCAGTTGGTGGTCAGGAGAATGGGGCCGTTGAACGAATCGAACTCCTTGCCCTGGTGCCACCAGGAGCCGCCGTAGTTCCCGACCAGGTGCTCGTACTTTTTGAGCGCCGGGTAGTAGTTCGCCGGGAGCATCTCCCCGTGGGTATAGACATCCACACCGGTCCCTTCGGTCTGCCTGAGCAACTCTTCCATATCCTTGAGGTCGTGGCCGCTGATGAGTATTCCCGGGTTACCGCGGACTCCGATATCGACCTCGGATATCTCGGGGTTCCCGTAGGCGGACGTGTTGGCCTCGTCCAGCAGCGCCAGGGTGTCCACCGCGACCTCTCCCGCCTTCAGCACCATCCCTACCATCTCATCAGTGGACAGGTCCCTTGTGGTCGACGCCAGGGCTTCCATGATGAACGAGTAGATATCGTCGTTCTCGAACCCCAGGATTGCCGCATGGTCCGCATAGGCAGAAATGCCTTTCAACCCAATAATGAGCAGTTCTCGGAGCGAGCGGACGTCCTCGTTTTCCGTCGCAAGGACGCCGACCTCCTTCGCCTTGTCGGCGAACTCCGCCTCGCTATCCGGCTGCCAGACCGCCGAGTCGTGCAGGTCACCGGAGAATTCCGACCCCTCCTTCTCCTGGTAAGCGACAAGGAACCTTTCTCTTGTGCGCCCGCGAAGTTCAAGGCCTTCTTCAACAGCGCCCAAAAACCACCTGTCGTCCCAGTTCGTGTTGGTTATGGTAGCGAAAAACGACTTCGCCACGAACCGGCCGGCTTCCCGGTCGGGGGGGCCAAGTTCACCGGCCTTCTCGCCGTAGATGGATATTCCCTTCAAGACGTATCTCAGCAGGTCCTGGAGGTCGGCTGTCTCCTCCGGCTTTCCGCAGACCCCCCTTTTCGTGCAGCCGGCATTCTTCGCGGTCTCCTGGCACTGAAAGCAGAACATAGACTCACCTTTCCTCGCTCATCCGCCAGCAGCTCCATGGCTCGCAGGCCCGGGTTCGCCGTTCCGGACAACCTGGTCACATTCCTGCAATCCGAGTATGGCCGCTTACTACTTGATAGTAGTAATACAGGTATAGTAGTACCTGTATACCAGAATTACTAGAAGTCGTCACGCTCGTGAGTCCCGCTCCGTTCTCCATGTGCCAGCCAGGTACCCATTTCCACGGCACTTTCAAGGCCTCCGGGGACGTTCAACACTTTTCCTTTTTCATCTATATCGCGGTATGTAAGGCACCTCCAGTCCTTTATCTCGAGCAAGTCGAAGAAAGCCCGGACAGTGGGAAGCGCGTAGTCGAAGACCTCGGGTTTATCGCTGCCGGCAGCCGAAAGCCACAGTCCCCTCCGGTACTCCCGAACGCTTTCCTCCACCGCATGCTCCTTCAAGATGAACTTCTTCGCCCAGAGACACTGGAGCCTGTCGATTAACGCCTTTGCCTGGGCGGCCAGGTTCATGAAGAAGATGGGGGCTGCGATAATGATAGCCTCCCGGTTGAGAAGCTTCGGATACAGCACCTGCATGTCATCGGGCTGGATGCAGACGCCGGTATCAAAGCAGGCCTCGCAGGCGTGGCAGGGGTTGATGTCCAACTCCGAGACCACCACCTTCTCCACCGTGGCCCCGGCCTCGCTCGCTCCCTGCAGCGCGCCATCCAGGAGCAGTTCGGTGTTTCCACCTTTGCGCGGACTGCAGGAAAGCCCGAGCACCGTTACCTTTTCCTTGCTCATTGCTTACTCACCCAGGCCGATTTCACCTGTCTATTCCTGCGTGAAGAACCTGTCCGCGGGGGCGCCACAAACGGAGCACTTATCCGGAAGACTCCCGTCGGACACATAACCACAAACCCCGCATATGTAGTAAGTGGGCATCTCTTCGGCAAGCAGGTGCTCCAGGGCCTTTTCATAGAGTCCCGCGTGCACTTCCTCTACGTCACGGGCCCATGTGAACATGGTAACGGCCTTCCGATTTCCCTCGCTCTCGGCAACCGGTATGAAACTCCCGTATCCAACCGCTGCCACCCTTGTCTCGCGGGCGAATGATTCTCTTAGATTGGTCTCGGTATCCCCGACCACGTCCAGGAGCCTTAGGTTATTCCGGGCGTGGATCGCCTCCGATTCCGATATGGCCCTGAACAACCTTGCCACTTCAGGGTAACCCTCCTCTTCAGCTTTCTCGGCGAACACCTTGAGCCGGATAACCGCCTTGGATTCGCCCTCGTAGGCGGCGTGAAGGTTCTCGCTGGTTTTTCCCGACATTCAAATCCCTCCATTCCTGAAATGCCCGTGCTTCAATTCCG
>JAHIPE010000164.1 GCA_018894655.1 Actinomycetota bacterium | reverse complement strand
CGATATCGCCATCGGGATACAGGTGGGGAGGGACGCCTACGTGAACGCCGCCTACATGTTCGACCATCCCGAAACCTACGGCCCGCGCACCTCGAAACAGATGCTCTCAAGGTCGAGCCTCGCCAAGGTCTTCTGCGCCGACACCGCGGTCATGGTCACCAATAAGGCCATGGAGCTCATGGGTTCCTGCGGTTACGCGGCCGATTACAACGTGGAGAAATACTGGCGGGATAACAAGATCATCCAGATATGGGAAGGGGGAGGCCAGCTGGGGAGACTGGACGTGGCGCGAGGTTACTACGATTACGACCAGTTCCACGAGAACGAGCTGTACGAGAGGATGCAGGAGACGCCATGAACCCCATGACGGGAATTCATGCCTGGTGCTGACTCATGGATGAGAGGGAATACCCCTGAGAATGATACATAATTGCCTACACAGTGGGGTAAGGCCTTGGAGCACGCGTCAAAGAATAATTTGATCGCTAGGCCTGAACCCCTTCCTGTTAGACAAACGGCGGTCTAACAAAGGAGGGCCGGGGTAATGGGAGCGGCATCCATCGAAAAGAAGGAAAACAGGTTTATCCAGGAACTGATCAGCCCCTCGGACAAGCTGGTCATCGACGCGGTGCGGGAGTTCGTTAACCAGGAGATCGTGCCCATCCGCCGGGAGATCGAGGAGAGCACCCGGGAGGACTTCGGGCTTATTGAAGAGGTGCAGAGAAAGCTCCTCTCCCTGGGACTTCAAGGTGGGTCTCTGCCCGAGGAGTACGGGGGCATGGGGCTGACCTCGGCATTGACTCTTTCCATTGTTGCCGAGGAGCTGGCACGGGGGGACGCCTCCCTTTTCTGCGCCCCGGCGGGCGAGGCCAGAACTCTGCGTCCGGCCGTGCTCGCGGAGAACAAGGACGTGCTGGAGCACTTCGCCCCCAGGTTCAAGGGCGACGAGCCGTATATCGCCTGTTTCGCCATGACCGAGCCCTCAGGGGGATGCGATATCGAGAGCCTGGACATGAAAGGTGTCGGAATAAACACGCACGCCGAGCTCGATGGGGACCAATGGGTGATAAACGGCTCCAAGATTTGGTCCGTCAACTCGGGGATCGCCGACGTCTTTTGCGTGGTCTGCAACACCGACCCGGAGTTAGGTGACAACGGGATCGCCCTTATCTACGTAGAGGTCCCTACCGAGGGGTTCCACCACGGCGGCTTCGAGGACAAGACCGGTTTTCTGGCCACCAGGGAGGGGGAGTTCCGCCTGGAGAACGTACGCGTGCCCAGGGAGTGGCGCGCGGCGGGACCGGGCAGGGACGCGGAACTCCTCCACGACAACGTGGTGTTTTCCCGCATCCTGAACGGCGCCTGGGCCATCGGCTGCGCCCAGGGCGCCCTCGACGAGGTCCTGGCGTTCACCAGCGACAGGATGGCGGCCGGGAAGCCCATCAGGCAGCACACCATCGCCGCCAATATACTGGCCGATATCGCCATCGGGATACAGGTGGGGAGGGACGCCTACGTAAACGCCGCCTACATCTACGACCGTCCCGAGACGTACGGCCCGGGGTACTCCAGGCACATGCTCTCCAGGTCCTCCATCACCAAGGTCTTCTGCTGTGATGCCGCGGTCAAAGCCACCAACCTGGCCATGGAGCTCATGGGCTCCTACGGCTATGTGACCGATTACCCGGTGGAGAAGTACTGGCGGGACGCAAAGGTCATCCAGCTGTGGGAAGGGGGGGCGCAGCTTGGGAGGCTGGACGTGGTACGGGGTTACTACGACTACAACCAGTTCCATAGAAACGAGCTGTACGAGGTGATACGGGAGAGGTCGCAAACACCGGGCGCGGATACTTGAGCGGCTCCGCCGGATGGAGGTCGCCCGCTGGTTCTACGAGTGCGAAACGCTTTGAGGTGAGGCATATGTCTTCTGACGCAACCGTTCGTAGCATCGAGAAGAAGGGGATCGTCGATGGGGCGGACCGCATCGCGCGAGAACTTCTCCGCAACCCTAAGTTCAAGAAGACCCTGATCATCCTGCTCTCCTCGATAGATCCACAGTCCGCCAGGGGACTGGTGCGCACTCTTTTCTGGGAGGATTCGGATGTCCTGCTCTCTATCATGGGAGCCGCACCCGACCTCATAAACACCGGCGTCGAGGCCATGGCCGAGATAGCCGAACAGGTAAAATCCATGCCCTCCCCCCTGCTGCAGGAGATTCTGCAACGCTTGATCGCGGAGATAGACGGGTTCACGCTGGGAGAAGCGGTAGGTGTTCTTACCTCCATAGACCTGGGCCTCGCGGGGGGGGATAGTCGCGTTGGTGATAGCCTGGATAACCTGCGCCGGGAGTTTGGCAGGGGTTACCGGGAGAGCGGCGGCGGGGAACTGTTCCTCTCCCGGCTCAGCAGTTGGATGGAGAAGGCGGCCGCGGAGGCCAGGGACAAGAACTCCTCTACCCACGCCCTCATCCAGGGAATCAGAAAGGCGCTCGAGGAAAACCCTGACTTCGTGGAGCGCGTCCTGAAGCCAATTCTGGCCCCGGCCGCCAGGGCCGGGATGGCCGGGGAAGAGTGAGGAGATGAACGGCATGGAGGAAAAGAGCACGACCCCGGAGCCCGCCCACGGCCTCACCGAAAACCTGCTGCGGGAGGTGCTGCGCACCCCTCCCCTGAAGGAGATAATACTTCTGCGGATGAAAGGCATCGACCCGGACAACGCCTCGGAGCTGGTGAGAACCATGCTCTGGGAGGACCCCAGTGTATCCCTTAGCCTCTTCGGGTCTCTGGCCGACATGGTGAACTGGCTGCTGGAGCTCCTGCTGGAGCTGGGAAGGCAGCTGGGCGACCTCCCCGAGCCCCTCCTGGGAGAGATCCTGGGAATAATAGGAGAGGACATAGACCGTGAGCGCCTGAAGGAGATTCCCGGGGTCTACGCCCGGCTGATACAGCGCCTTATCCTTGGGGGGGGGGAGGCTTCCGAGCAGGCCCAGGCCCCCGATGAGGTGGACGCCGAATCCTTTGGCCGAGTACTCAACCGGCTTCTTGCTCTCGGCAACGCGGCGCGCCGCTCGCGCAGGGTGACGGTCAAGGAGCAGTTCCAGGCCGTCCTCTCCCAGTTGGACAGGCAGGAGGTCTTCACCGCGGTGGGAGGCCTGCTGAAGAGCGCCGT